>NZ_JAUBTQ010000018.1:0-130546 GCF_036702515.1 Microcoleus sp. BROC3 | reverse complement strand
GGAATTAGCGATCGTCCAAGAGTAGAACAGATCCGTGAAAACCCCTATCTACAATACTTTATTGGTCAATCAAGCTACAGTAATGAGCTCCCCTTTGACCCATCTCTATTAGTTCATTTTCGCCCAAGAATTAGTCAGAACCTAATTAATAAAGTCAACGAACGAATGGTTGAAAAAATCCGCTCCATCACTAAGCGTCAAACCCGAAAAAAAAAAGGATTCGGACGCCAAAAATGAGTCACCCAATCGCGGTAAGTTGATCGTAGATGCTCCCTCGGCCCCAGCCGACATTAGTTATCCGACCGACTTAGGACTATTAAACGAAGCCCGAGTTCATACAGAAAAAATCTTAGACATTCTGTATAAACAAATTAAAGAAAAAACCACTAAAAAACCAATAACCTACCGTAATCTCGCCAGAAAAGATTACTTAGCAGTAGCTTTCGCAAAGACGATCCACCCGAAACAAAAGAAGACAGGCAATTAAAAAACAACTTCAGTACATCAAAAGAAACCTAGCTCATATTGAACAGCTAATCGATTTAGGTGCGACCCTAGAAGGTCTGAATAAAAAGCCATATAAAACTTTGCTAGTCCTCACAGAATTCGCTCGCCAACAACACTGGTTATTTGACAACGATAAACAGAATATTGAGGATAGAATAGTAAGTTTAAGTCAACCCGATATTCGTCCTATAGTCAGAGGAAAAGCTGGGAAAAGCGTAGAGAGGCGAGCCAAACTATCAGCCAGTTGTTTTGAAGGATATGTATTTTTAGACCGGATGAGCTGGGATAACTTTAACGAATCAGGGGACTTAAAAGCACAAGTAGAAGCTTATTATAGATTTACAGGATATTATCCAGAGTCAGTTCATGCCGTTAGCGAAGCCCTCGAAGAGGATCGCATTTATCGTACAAGATCAAACCGAGCGTGGTGCAAAGAAAGAGGAATTAGGCTCAGTGGGCCCCCTCTAGGAAGACCCCCAGCAAATGTGAGTAAATCAAAAAAGAAGCAAGCATTGGAAGATGAGAGGATTAGAAATGCAATTGAGGGCAAGTTTGGGGCTTGCGGAAACGAAGATTCGGTCTAAATCGAGTGATGGCAAAACTTGATAATACATCTGGTACAGTTATTGCAATTAGTTTTTTGGTAATGAACCTTGCTACCTGGTGGCGTCGGCTTTTTTGTGTGTTTTTATGTCTATTTGGAAAAAGAACACCTGTTTTTGGCTTGAATATAATCCCCAATTATAAATGGGGGGACTCGATACAGAAAAAACTTATATTTAATTCTGCTTGAATATATCGAGCGCTCCTGTTCTTAGTTTGCGATCGATTATTCAGCAAACCCTACTTAAACTTTTTCCGATCCAGATTCGATCGCACTCGCTCGAACAGTGTCGCCATCGCAAGGCGGCGGCTTCCCCAGTGCGGAGTCCTGTACCAAATTTAAATTCCACATAGTCAAGGAAGCGTTTCAAATTTGGGGAAGAACCAAATTTCTGAACGATAGACTCAATTTCCTTCAAAGTAAAGGGATCTGGGCGCTGTTTTGGTAGAACTGAAACCTTAACTTCTTCCCAAGGATTTTCTACTAGCAGTTTCTTTTTCTGGCCCCACTCCCAGCAAGCCTTCATTAACACAATCCGTTCGCCTACCGTCACGGGTTTAAGGGAGCGAGCGGATAATAGCCCATCTCTAAATTTCTCAGCAACACTTTCAGAAACAGAAACACAGGTTTTGTTTTTCAAAAACACAGAAACGTGTTTCTGTAATCCACGATATTTAGCCAGAGTAGCAGGTTCGATTTTACGGCGCTTGTACTCGACAAATTGGTCAAAGACGCCACAAACAGAAATGGATTCTTATTTCTGTGGCTTGTACTTGACCAAGGAGGGGTCAAAGTTGCCACTAGCCATGTCTAGTTCAATTGGGCTGGCTTTGATCGAAGCAGCTTTACGGTTGGCGATCGTATCCGGCAGACCGATGTACAACCAAAACCGTTTTCCTTGCCATGACCACGCCAACCGTAGCCGCTCCTGGAAAACTTCAATGTTTACGGAGCCTTTTGGCATACCGCAAATTTATCGCACTTTATGTCTGAGTATGTCAGATCTTGTCACCCCTTACTGAGAATGACAATAGGCTGCGAAATCTACCAAAAATAATGGAATCCTTAGTGTATAAGGATTCCATCTATCGGAGCGGCGGGATTTGAACCCACGACCCCTACTACCCCAAAGTAGTGCGCTACCAAGCTGCGCTACGCCCCGACAGCTTTAACAGCTTAGCATAGAATTCCCGAAAAAGTCAAAAAACTTTAAAAACTTTTGCAGCCTGCACCAAAGTCGGAACCACAGCCGCCGGCCAACAACCCTCGCACCTCCTGCCAGCATTCAAGATCAATTGCACGCTGTAAGCTTCGGGATAGCCTTCCACCTGCACCCACAGCAAGTCGCTTTCGGCTTCAATGGCTATTTTTTCCTCGTCCATTAACTCAGAGGCCATGTGACTCATTGTGCCGGCTAATTGCTCCAACAATCGGCAAAAATCGTTTAACTCAGCCTCTGTGAGTTCGATCGCCCAACCGTCGCCAGCCACCAAACCCTTAAACTCCTCCGCCTCCGGGTTCCATCCCAAACGCCATCCGCTACCCGTCTTAATTACACGTTCCACCATTGAAGGATTTTAGATTTTAGATTTTGGATTTTAGATTAGTAGGACTGACCCATAAATACGAAAGAAACTGGGTTTTTTACCCGTGTTAAAGGCTCAACAGCAGTATTTCCGTAAAAAACCCGGTTTCTGCATCCCTGAGTATTACGGTAGCAACAACTTCGCATCTCCCGGCTGCGGCTGCGGTATTTCCGGGGAATTCGATCGCCCTTGTGGTTTTTCCCCCGCCGCCGGTGTGCGCCCCCCCCCGGAACTCTCCGTAAAAACATCAACCAAAGCTTGAACCAAAGCATCCCGCTGCGATCTATTTAACCTTTGAATAGCAGCACGATCCTGTTCCATTGGATTTGAGCGCAAAACGTCTTTTCCCGGATACACGCTTTCCACCAAATAATCTGGAGTCGCCCCCAAATAGTCAGCTAAACTCAACTTCCAATCAAAGCGGTAATTGGGCGGCCGTCCTTTGACAAATACGTGATATCGAATCAACCGCCCGACTAAAGTATTGGTAGGATCGACTTTTCCTGTTTCCTTAGAAATGTAGTTATTTTCGATCGGCAAATCCGGCAATTTTTCATACACCAATTTCCACGCATCTTGCACCCTCACTTGCGACGGCGCAGATTGTTGAGCCACCCGCTGCACGGACGCAGACTCAGAACTCCGCAGCAGCGAAGGTTCCAAAGCCGACATACTCAATTCGCCCGATTCCAATACCCAACTCAAAAGCGTGAAAATCGCCACACTCAAAGTAACGAACAGAAAACTTAAGCCCTGCTTTAATTTATTCACGGTTTTGACACTTTCAAACATAGAATAATTTCATAATCTTACGGCGCGCAGAGTCCTAGTTTCTAGTTTTATGAATTAGGAAAATAAACCCTGTTGGCAGCATCCCGGTTTTGTAAAAAGCGTTTTTTAGAAGTGCGAGCTTCCGGCTCAGTTGCGTATATAAAATAAACCGAGTTTTTCGCGGAGGCGCGCCAGTCTAGTTTAAAAAAGTTTTGGGTTTTGAGTTGACAAAAATTGCTGGCAACTCTCCACTCAAAACCCAAAACTCCCGAAGTCTAGATATCTCCGATTATTTCCGGCTGAGTCAGTTCGTCCGACATCTCAAATATCGCCCGCATTACAGGTTTCATTTGATGGTCGTCCATATTGTCAAAATCTTCATAGCGACGGCGTTTTGCGCGGTTCGCCACCTGTACCGTAATCCGATAGCGGTTGGATGCAGCACCGATCAACTCTTCCGCCCGACGGGTTAGCTGAGTTGAATCGAAGGTTGGACGCTTAACCATGAGACTACCTACTTTATGTAATGTTACATTCTAGTCTAGTATGTCAAGATTCATAATTTATTAACTGAGTATCATTGCTTATGCAGGCAGCAACAGCCTATTCCTTTGGTCACTTGCATCGGGGAAATTCTCATCCCCTCAAATTGGTTGCTTTCGGTGACAGCTTAATCTACGGTTTCGGCGACGGTGTAGGCGGTGGCTGGGTAGAAAGACTGCGCCGACAGTGGATGTTACCGGAGAGTGCAGGACACGTTTTATACAATTTGGGCGTTCGGGGCGATCGCACCTATCAAGTCTCCCAGCGCCTGGAAAACGAGTTTCGCCACCGGGGCGAACTCAGAAACCGCGTCCCGGATGCGATTATTCTTTCCGTCGGCCTCAACGATTCGGCGAGAGTGCAGTCGCCTACCGGGCGCAGCTACACTGAGTTTGAACATTTTAAAACTGTTTTGGATAATTTATTAGACACTTCCAAACAACTTTGTCCGGTGATATTTGTTGGGATGGTGCCGGTGGATGAAAGTAAAATGCCTTTTCAAGATTGTTTGTATTACAGTCATGCTGACCAATATCGGTATAAGGAAGCAACCAAATTAGCTTGTCAGTTGCGGGGAATTCCCTATTTAGATATTTTTGATAAATGGATAAATCGGGGCAGTGATTGGTGGCGATCGCGCCTGATTGAAGACGGGCTACATCCGAATGCAGCGGGCTATCAATCTTTATTTGAAGATGCAACGAGTTGGGAACCGCTAGCCTCCATTAGTCATTAGTCATTAATCAAATCGAGCGAGGGCGGGCACTCTTGGCACTGCCCCTACATAATACAGCTTCTGCATCCAGGACTGTATAAATTCAAGGTAGATAAGGGAGATAAGCAACATAAGGATTTTAAGGAATTTAAGCATTTTAAAATTCCCCAATCACCATAAAAATATTTATTTTAAAAGACCGTATCTTCCCCCCACGAAAAATAAAAAAATTCAACAATGATTACATAACTGAGGAAAGAGCAAGTTCGGCAGGAATCAATCAGCCTATTAACAGCTTGCTTGTCCTCAATAAAAAACTTGTGTAAATTGGAGAATCAAAAATGTCTGTATTACATCGTATTAAATCCGGTACATCTGTTTTATTAACACTGGGAACAGTTGCCGGAACCGCAGCGCCGATGCTAGTAGCTCCCGCGCCTTCTTTTGCTCAAACAGCTTTTTCGGATGTTAATAATAACTACTGGGCAAAAGATTTTATTCAAGATTTGTCAGAAAGAGGAATTATCAAAGGATTTCCCGATGGCAGTTTTCGCCCGGATGCACCAGTAACGCGGGCTGAATTCGCGGCAATGATCCGTTCTGTGAAAAAGGCAAAAACCCGCGCTGCTGTGGGGTTTGCCGATGTTCCGTCTAATTTTTGGGCAAGCGGGGCGATCGCCGAAGCTTACGAAATGGGATGGATGTCTGGCTATCCCGGCAATGTTTTCAGGCCGGCACAGCAGATTCCTCGCGTTCAAGTTGTAGTCGCTTTAAATAACGGAATGGGCTATGAGCCTACGTGCGATTTTCAAGATGTTCTCAGCTACTATAGCGATGCGGGTGAGATTCAAAGTTATGCTGTCAAAAGCGTTGCTGCTGCTACTGAAAAACAGTTGGTTGTCAGCTATCCCAATCCTAAATCTCTCAAACCGAACAAGTCAGCAACGCGAGCTGAAGTAGCTGCTTTTATCTATCAAACATTAGTGAGTACCAATCAAGCAAGAGCAATTAATTCTCCTTACATTGCTAAGATTAATGTTAGCGAGTCTGTTGCTGTGAAAATTCCCAGCGGGGTGACTATCCCAATCGAGTACACAAAAGGCAAGATTTTGCTCGGCCCCAATGACAAGTCTCCGATTACGCTGACTGTAGCTGCGGATATCGCGGGCAATAATGGCCAAGTGCTGATACCGGAAGGCTCGAAAATTAGCGGCGAATTGCGATCGACTGCTTCGGGCGTTCAGTTTGTGGCTCAAGAATTAAGTATCCTCAACGGCAGCAGAGTGCCTCTCAATGCGACTTCGCAACTGATTACTAGGAAAGAAACTGTTACCAAGGGCGTTAATGTTGGTAATCTGATTAAGAATACGGCGTTGGGTGCAGCAGCAGCGGCGGCGATCGCAGGTGTTACGGGCGATCGGGCGATCGCGACTGAAGAGGTGCTCGGCGGTGCGGGAATCGGGACTTTGATCGGGGTATTTTTGGGTCGAGATAAAGTCGATTTGTATGCTGTTAATCCCGACACCGATTTAGATTTGCTGTTGAATTCGGAGTTGGTAGTTGGTACTGCCAGCACAGGCATTTGTAGCGCTCGATAGAGCCGATACTTGGAAATTTCCTCAAACCCCTCGCCTTGCAGGAGAGGGGCTTTAATGTGTGTATTTTACCTCGCTACAGGTACATCTAATCAAATAATTATATCAACTCCGGTAGCGTCAGAATTAATATTACTCACAGTCAGGACACGGCAGTGCCGTGTCCCTACAATTAATGGGGGTAGGGACACGGCACTGCCGTGTCCTCGGTATCATTCCGATGCAACCGGAAACAATATTACCCAGGGAATTTTTTAAATTGTCAATTCCTACGGACATCCCAAACTTTCTCGGGTAGAAACTCCCGTCACGGGATTGACACCATCTGCTTTCTCGCACAGGAGAGTAACTTGATAAGCGTCGATAATCGCGTCAGTAAAATCAGCGCCGGAAATTGCAGCATCAAAAAACCGAGTTCGAGTCATAATAGCCTCGGAAAAATTAGCATTCGTCAAATTAGCGCCGTCGAATGTAACTCTATCTGCCAAAGCACCGGAGAGGTTGGCACCTGACAAGTTGGCATTCAGCAAAACTCCCTTAGTCAAAATCGCATTAGTTAAATCAGCACCTTGAAAATTTGTTCCCCGCATTTCCGCAGCGACAAATGTTCCCCCCGCTAAATCCGAGTTGGAAAAATCGCGATCGGACAAATTAATATTTGTGTAATTAATATTTGTTTTCGGCAGGGCAAATGCCGGAGTAGCACTCAGCAGCACCCACCCAAAAGCCAGCACTAAACTTAAAACCAGGCTCAGGAAAATTCTGAAAACACTTTTCACAGATATTGCACTCATGGTAATTGACTCATGACTAATTAAAATCGCTTTACCCAATCTTCGCCAACGCGAAGTGTCAAGTCAGAATTGATTTCACCCGTAGAAGATGCTTCAATTTTACCGCCGCCTAACTCTTTTTGCAGTAGATTCGCTGCCTCTAAATCGCCTTGCTGAACAATAATTTGACTTTGACGCTCCTTCTGGGGCGAATCCTGCACTACAGATACATTAAAAAAGCCCTTTTTTGTGAGAAATTCACCAACGGTTTTGGCTGCTGTCGGTTTGCTAGAAGCGTTTTGGACAGCTATTTTGAGGTTTTTGGGCAAAACGGACTCGGTTGGGTTGCGAAATCGTCCTTGTGCAAAATCCGGCACGCTCTGGTTGAAATATTGTGTCATAATGCGCTCCAGCCCGATCGCATCTACAATCCAATAACTCCTCAAATCGGCTTGTTCTGAACTAGAACGTCCAGGCAACATTACCATTTTAAAATTCTCTCGCTCCAATTGCAAACCGAAATTTGCCAGGGTCAATATTTCCTCATAATTTAGGTTTGTATCCACATACTTTTGCATCAATCGAACAATTTGGGGCAAGCGTACCAATACTGAGGGACTTGTGAGGCGGTTCCGAATAGCTTGAATTAAAGATTGCTGCCGCTGAATGCGGCCGATATCTCCTAAACCATCGTTGCGAAATCGAGCAAATTGTTCTGCTTGTTCTCCGTTGAGAGTTTGCCATCCCTTGGCTAAGTTTATTTTTAACTTTTGGGCGCTATCTGTATACGACATGGCGCGAGGTACAAATACCTCAATTCCGCCCACTAAATCGACTAATTCCCGAAACGCATTGCTGCTGACTCGCACGTATCGTTCTATTTTCGTATTGTTCAGCATACTGCTAACCAATCGCGTCGCCAAAGCTGCTCCTCCCCTGGCATTGGCTTCGCTAATTTTGCTGAAGCTAATTCCGGGAACTTCGACTTTAGTATCTCGCGGAACAGAAAGCAAACTAATAGATTTATCTCTAGGATCGAGGTGGAATAAGAGGATTGTATCGCTGCGACCGTTAAACATCTTAGGGCCATTGGCTGCTGCTTCCGGCACGCGGTCAATTCCCAATATCAAGATATTAACTGGCCGCGACAGGCGGTATCCAGAGCGGTTGGAGGATAGATAGTCAAAGCCAGTAGCCTCTAATACTCTATTGATAATTGGCGGTTCCACGGGAGCTAACAGAGCGGTAATTGCCCCCATTGTGGCGGAAATTGCCGCTGTGAAAACTAGGAAAAATAGCCCCACTATATACAGGAATAACTTAGGCTTTTTGCGAGATGTTTGATCGACTGGTTTAACAAAGTTTCTTTTAAAAATTGACAAGTTTTTCATTGACTTGCTGTTGATTATTGCAGTTTTTCAGCTTTGCAGTAAAACTTGGGCGGTGCTTCTGGAAAGTATTTGAACATAGCCGGACACAGCCAGCCTTCGAGATTTTTGGATTCCCACCGATACCAGTTACCGCCGTATTCTGCTTTCAACCACAGCATTTCTGCTTGATATCCGGGAAATGGATTGGCTGAAAATAAAAGTCGGAAACCTCGATCGGCATTGGGAATGTCTGCGACAAGCGCGTTAATCATTTCGGGGACGCCCTGAACAAATGGTTCTCGGACAAGTCCGACTCGCTCGTCGTCAAAAACCCAGGTGTACTGTTCGCGATAGGGGTAAATTACCATCATGGCATTGGACATGGTATTCGCCTCTTTTGATTTCGTTTGTTTTGTCTGCGAAAATGCAAGTGTTGATACATTATATTCTGTGGCGCGGAAGTTGTGCGCTATCCAATTTGACAACCCTGTTTTAACTTAGGAAATTTTGCCAGTTATTTACAAACTTTATTCGGCTTGGGCGGATTGGCGAAGTCTAGGGCGATCGGGCTTTAAAAGCATTTTTTTACTTTGGGGACTTTAGGTAAATTGTAGCTATTTTAAAGATGGTTAAAGGTAATTTTTTGCAGGAGTTTTAGCTTTAATTGTACCTGTTTTTATACCATTATTACGTTTGTAGTAAGCAATGCAAGTCCTTATTCATTCCTGGGGAGAGGACGGTGCCCTCACTACGAACCTATGACTGTTTTTAGTTGGGTGTTACAGCAGATTCTACGTTTATGAAGTACACCCGCCTATCGTTCGATTCCCGTAGGAACACGGCACTGCCGTGTCCCTACACTCCATAAACCTGGAATATGCTGTATGTTTTTTGGGTGGAATACCCAGCTCAAATTCTCGTCAGCTCAACCAGCGCCTTAGCCAAATATTGATACTGTGGCAAAGTATTGTACAACTGAGCCGAAATCCTCACCAACTGCTTACTAGCATTCGGCCAAGGAATCACCGGAACTTCTATTTTAAAAATCTCCCACAGCGCTTCTTGCAAAGGTGGAATTCCTCCCTTTGCAACCTCATCAGACTGGCCGTCTGCCAGAGGCACAACAGCCATCGAACCCACCATTTCATCAGGACAAGGCAGCAGCAAATCTAATTTGTCCGCCAATATTTTTCTCCCCGCCAATGCTAAAGCATGATTCTTTGCCCTCAATTCCGGCCAGCCGCCGCTCAACAAAGAACCCATAAAATCAATAGCTACAGGTACGCACAAATAGGGGCTAGGATCGACTGTCCCCATCCAGTCAAATTCTAATTGAAAGCGCGATTTATCAGCGCGCGGCGAGTTAGCACCGTGACTGATCGTAGTTGGGCGAATGGCATTTTGCTTGTCGCGCCGCACGTATAAAAAGCCCGCACCTTTGGGCGCGCACAGCCATTTGTGGCAATTTCCCGTATAGTAAGCCGCGCCAATTTCATCTAAATTCAGTGCTACCATTCCCGGCGCATGAGCTCCGTCTACCAATACATCCACGCCACGGTTAGCTAACGCGCCCACTAACTGTTTGATGGGAAAAATTAAACCTGTTTGGCTCACAACGTGGTCTAATAAAGCTAACTTTGTTTGCGGTGAAACGCACTTAATTATTGCTTCAATAATTTGTTCGGGCGACTCAATTGGAAAGGGGACTTCTGCTACTATTACTTTAGCGCCTGTACGCTCGGCTACAAAATTAAGTGTATTGCGGCAAGCGTTGTATTCCTGATTTGTAGTTAGCAATTCGTCGCCCGGAGAAAAACAGAGCGATCGCAAAACAGCATTTACTCCCGTCGTGGCATTCGGCACAAAAGCCAAGTCATCCTCAGCCGCACCGAGAAATGCTGCTAACTGATTTCTCGCATTATCCAACAAGGGTTCAAATTCCCGCAGTAAAAAGCGCAATGGTTCTCTTTCCAGTTGTTCTCGAAAAATGGTTTGCGCTTCGAGTACGGGAATGGGACAGGCCCCAAAAGAGCCGTGATTGAGGAAAGTTATATTGCGATCGAGCAACCAATATTGGTTAATCATTAGTAATTAGTAATTAGTAATTAGTCATTAGTCATTAGTCATTAGTTAGTCAACCGTCAACAGTCAACCGTCAACAGTCAACCGTTACTCATTTTACCTTTTAATTGCTCAAACTCTTCTAATGTATTGCAATTCGATAACATTAGTGCTTCTCGTTCCCCTACAGGTAGAGGGCTTGCGGAGATTTGATTTAACCACACTTGAAAGGAACGTCCCCCTTTGTCAATAAAACTTTGCAAACTGGGCAGAGATTGTTGGCGGTAGAAGCCACACAAAGGCTCCCAGCGCGAATTTTGATAAGGCACAACTGCTAAAGTTGATGGGGAAAATTCTGTTAACTGACTTGCCCAATTCTGAATAATCTGGGCATCCAACAAAGGCAAATCGCAAGCTAACAGTAAAATCCACTCGGCGGCAATTTCTGTCAATCCCTGAGTCAATGCAACCAAGGGCCCGGAGCCCGGATTGTACTCTACCAGAAATTGGGATGTTTCGGTTAAGGTCGATCGATAGCGATCGGGCCAAGCAGTCAGAACATAAACTTCGGGGGTTACAACTGCGGCCACTTCCAACGCCCGCTGCAATAGGGATTTGCCCTCAATTTCCAGCAGAGCTTTATCCCTACCCATCCGCGAACTTTGACCGCCTGCAAGCACAATTACAGCAATTTGATGATTAGTCATTAGTCATTAGTCAGTAGTTATCGCAAGAATTGCCTGTTTTGAACAGGCAAGATGCCTGTTCCACAATAATTATTGGAGATGTCTAGT
The DNA here is from genome assembly GCF_036702515.1 of Microcoleus sp. BROC3. NCBI lineage: Bacteria > Bacillati > Cyanobacteriota > Cyanophyceae > Oscillatoriales > Microcoleaceae > Microcoleus > Microcoleus sp. BROC3. The sequence goes on along the minus strand of NZ_JAUBTQ010000018.1, from coordinate 119,227 downwards.
AGTCAGTAGTCAGTAGTCAGTAGTTAACGGTCAACACTCAACGGTCAACAGTCAACGGTCAACTCAAAACACTAACGGTTTTGCTAACTTCCTCAAGTTTTTGCACGACTTGACCGCTACTCAATAAAGTTTCTGCCTCAATCAAACCCGAGTTCATATCTAAACAAACTCCGCTGCGCCACAGATAAAAGCCGCCGTTCCAGATAGCGGACTGCATCAATTCCGAGGGTTTTCCCAGCAACACTTCCTGCATTTGTTTGAATAACTCTGGGGCTGATTCAAAGGCAGGATTTGTGTTGCTAAAACCGTAATCTCCGTGAGCTAAAAGCACTCGTTCAAACTCAGCGTCCGGCTTAGCAATGCCGATAATCGCAGTACGATCGCGCGGCAAATCGCAGCTTCCCTCCAATCCCTTGACTGTGGTATAATTTTTGATTCCGCGCAGCTCAAAGGCTTTTTGAAACATACCTTCTGTCGGCGGGTGGACGTAGCCCGATATAACGTTAACGTCGCCGATACAGGGACACCACATCAACTCCATTGTCGAAAAAGGCGGCCGTTTGCCGATTTCGCGGCGGTAGGGCACTAAAGCGGCGGCTTGAGGAAAATGCTTGGGAAGGTAAACAAAACCCAAACCAGTTTTGTCAAAAACTTGCTGGATTTTTTCTAAACCAAGTTTTCTCCAGTCAACTCCCAAACCCCGCCAAATTTCAATCAGGGGAATGCCTTCTTTCGTTGGCATGGTATCCCCCCCGTGCATGAGAGTTGGGACGCCAGAGGCCGCTAAAATTAGGGCGGTTATTGGGCTAATTGGAGCCGTGCGCGATCGCCCGTCGTAAGCAACGCCAAACACGGCCACGGTAGAGACGGAAAAACCTTTTTCTCGGTTTGGGGGGGCAAGCACAGGCCCCAATTCTTCATAAGCATCGAGCATTCCGGCTAATTCTTCGCCGGTGGGCCGTTTAATGCGGTGGGCAATCATAAAAGCTCCGATTTGAGCCGGTGTTGCTTCCCCCAGCAGCATCATCCGCGTGGCTGCTGCTGCTTCGGAACGAGTTAAGTTTTCTCCTGTGTGTACTCCGCTGCCAATTTTTCGCAGCAATTCTCTAAATGCGTCACTCATAACTTTTGAAGTTGGTAATTGGTAAGGGGTAATTGGTAGTATTTGAACCGTTTTAAATTTAAATTTCAGAACTATCTATTCAAAATTATCGAATTATACCAGTTCCCAAAAAGAAGGCAATCGTTGGAAATATCCAAACCCTTATTTCATCAGTCATTCCCAATCTAAAATCTAAAATCTAAAATCTAAAATGGTATTAACTGCCTGATTTTTCTAGCTTGATTACATCAAAAGGCGGCACAAATTCGCGTACCAGATTCCAGAAATGGGCGATCGGCGGAATTTGCATTCGATCGTGAGTTGTCACCAACACCACTTCGCGAGTCCAAGTCGGATCGGCGGCCGATTGACCGATCGCCGAAACCTTGGAATTTGAGCGCTCTTGGGCGATCGACCGCACTGCTAAAGTGCGATCGGTTTTCGCCTCCAGCAAAGCTGAATGCGGCAGCAAAGCAATCAATTCTCCCTGTCGCACCACACCCCGAAAAGCATCAAGAGTGTTGAGTTCCAAAACAGCATGAAGTTTAGCACCGATGCGTCCAAATTGTTCTTGCACCATCCGCTGCATTCCGTACCCGTCCTTAAACACCACTTGCGGGTAACAAATCAATTCCGGCCAAGGTACTCGATCGTACTGGGCCAGGGGATGACCCGCCGCCATCAACACCTCGATCGGCTCATTGTAGAGCACCTCAACCAACATTTCCGGGGCTTGAGTAAAATAGCGGTTGTTCATCACCACCGCTATGTCCACCAAACCGTCTTTGAGGACTTTTAGGGCTCTATCGCTCCCGAGGGAAGTCACCCGCAACTGCACGTCTGGATAGTCGCGACAAAACTTTTGCAGCACAGGCGGCAAATAAGCGGCGCAAACCGAGTGAATCGCAGCCACGCAAAGTTCTTGCTGCTTTCCCGCCAGTAAGTCTCCCAATTCTTCTGCAGCATTTTGCCAAGTCTGACAGATTTTCCGAGCGTGAGGTAACAGGCATTCCCCTCCCACAGTCAGCTTCGCGTGGGCGGTGCGGTGAAACAGCGACAAACCCACTTCCGCTTCGAGTCCCTGCACTTGACGGCTAATAGTCGATTGGGTAACGCCGCACTTCCGGGCAGCTTGCTGAAAGCTACCGGTTTCAGCAACTGAAAGAAATGCTTGAAGCTGCTCTAAGCGCATGGATGTTTAATTCGAGATGGTTTCAGACATTTTCCTCGAAGATCATCAGTGACATTAACCGATTTACTAGAAGAATTTAGTAGACGTTGATACACGTACAGATTAGTTTTGATTCCGGGGCGAGAAAAGCGCAGGCATTAGGAATTGACACTCCCCGCAAGACAGATGCGGGGATATTTGGCTGTTTTTTTGTGTATAAACTAGGAATTAGCGAGTCAGCAACAAAAGTGCAACTACGATCGATCGCACGCGAGAGCCGAAATGCTGGAATTTCTTAAGATTATGTTATTTAACCACAATTTTATTCTGCAAGGTGGATGCTGCCAGTGGCCAACCCAGTTGATGGGACTGCACGCGGTCAGCGATTTGTTAATTGCCTTGGCTTATTACTCAATTCCAGCAATTCTGACATACTCGATCCGGAAGCAGCCGGACGTGCCTTTGAGCAAGGGGTTTCTCCTATTGGGAGCCTGGTTTTTCTGCGGCGGGACAACTCATTTGATGCAAGTTTGGATGCTGGTGCATCCCAGCTACTGGCTGTCAAGTTCGATCGCCGCCGTTACCGCTATCATCTCTCTGTGGGCTGTAGCGGAACTGATACCTTCCCTTTCTCAAGTGTTGGCTTTGGCTGGGGCGGCCTCTTTAGCAGGAAATACGGCGCTGGAAACTCAAAAGGTCGATCGACGGCAAGCCGGCTCTGCCATTAAAAATTCCGTCGCATTCCCCACAACCGAACTCCAGCAAATTAACGAGCAATTGCTCGCAGAAATAACGCAGCGCGAGCGAGTCGAGGAACTCCTGCTTGATGCTTTAGGCAAGCTGCAAGAAAGTGAAGAACGCTTCCGCGTTTTTCAGGAATTATCTCTAGACGGATTTAACGTATTTCGCAGCATTCGCGACGAATCCACAATTGTGGATTTTGAATGGGAATACGTCAATCCCGCAGCGGCAAAAATTCAACAACGTACACCTGAAGAATTAATCGGAAAGCGATTGCTGCAAGTCCTGGCAGGTCATAAAGATAGCGGTTTGTTCGACCGTTACGTGCAAGTTGTAGAAACAGGAATTCCCCTCGATACCGAGATTTATTACAACAGGGAAGGCATTGTCGGCTGGTTTCGGATTATGACCGTTAAATTGGGCGACGGCATTGCTATTTCTTTTGGCGATATTACTGGGCGCAAGCAAGTAGAATCATCCCTGCGCGAGGCGCTGCAAAAACTAACTTCTCATTTTGAAAATACTCCCCTAGCGGTGATTGAGTGGGATGAAAATTTTCGGGTTAGCGGGTGGTCGCCAGCAGCCCAGAAGATTTTTGGGTGGGAAGCAACAGAAGTTTTAGGCAAGCATTTTAGCGAATGGAAGTTTATTTGTCAGGGCGATTTTGAAGACGTACAATCGGCAATTTATAGTTTAAAAAAACCACGCGATGGATGCAATGTAGTTCGCAACAGCAATTATACTAAGGGTGGTTATTTGGTACATTGCGAATGGTACAATTCGGCTTTTTACAGCGATTCGGGACAGTTGATATCGGTGCTGTCTCTGGTTTTGGACGTGACGGAACGCTTTAAATTTATGGAAGTGCTGCGACAGTCTGAAGAGCGGTTTCGGATTGCGGCAGAAAGTGCCAGCGATTTGATTTACGAATGGGATATCGAGACCGGGATCGTGCTGTGGTTCGGTCACGTAGACGAACATTTGGAGTACGAAAAAGGCGGATTTCCGAGGACGAGAGCAGCTTGGAACAGTATCTTGCACCCGATCGACCGCGATCGAGTCCTGGCTGCGGTCGATCGGTATTTGACCGCACCAGACAGTTCTGGGGCCCCATTTTTTCAGGAATACCGCGTTCAGTGCCAGCGGGGCGGCTTGCTGCACTGGATCGATCGGGGCAAAGCAGTGCTTGACAAACAAGGCAATCCCTACAAATGGATCGGCGTGATTAGCGACATCAGCGATCGCAAAGAGGCCGAAGAACAGCGGAATCTAGCCTTGGCGCGGGAACAGGCCGCCCGCCGCGAAGCCGAAGCCAGCGAACAGTTGTACCGCGTCCTCGCTGAAGCCATCCCGCAAATAGTTTGGACTGCCACAGCCGACGGCTGGCTGGACTACTACAACCAGCGCTGGTTTGAATATACTGGCTTGACGCTGGAGGAAACTCAAGGCTGGGGGTGGCAGCTAGCCCTGCATCCAGATGACGTGGAAGATGCCGTAGAACGCTGGAAGACCTCGGTGCAGACGGGGAATACTTACGAGGTGGAATACCGCTTTAAACGGGCATCTGACGGGGCTTACCGCTGGCATTTGGGTCGGGCATTGCCCGTGCGGGACGCTGAAGGGAAAATTCTCAAATGGTTCGGGACTTGTACCGATATTGACGATCGCCAGCGATCGGCCCAAACAGCCAATTTTCGCGCTCGAGCCTTGGCTTTGCTGTCGTCGGCTTCCCTAGATTACGAGGAGGCGCTGCAAGGTTTAGCAGATTTAGCAGTACCGGGGCTGGGCGATTGGTGCTGCGTGCATTTGCTCGATACGGACGGCTCGATCCGCTTGCAAGCAGTTGCTCACTCCGATCCGAGCAAAGTCGCTCTGCTGTGGCAAATCGACCAGCGCTTGCCGCTAGATCCCCAGGGACGGCACGGAGTAGCAAAGGTGCTGCGGACTGGGGAGTCGAAGCTCTACCCAGAAATACCGGACTGGGTGATCGAGGCGGTTGTACCGGACAGGGAACTGCTGTTCGTGCTGCGATCCCAGGCGCTGTCGGCAATCTGCGTGCCGCTGATCGCTCGCGGACGGACGCTGGGAGCGATTTCGCTGCTGTGCGGGGAGTCCGGCCGCCGCTGCGGGGAGGGGGATTTGCTGTTGCTGGAGGATTTGGCGCGGGATGCGGCGGTGGCGATCGACAATGCGCGGCTTTACCGGGAAGCAGCCCTGGCCAACCGGATTAAAGATGAGTTTTTGGCAACGCTTTCTCACGAGTTGCGGACGCCTCTGAACGCGGTTGTGGGCTGGGCTCAGATACTGCGGCAGCGCAAGTTGACTCCCGAAAAAACGGCTGTGGGTTTGGAGACTATTGAGCGAAACGCGCGGTTGCAGACTCAGATGATTGAGGATTTGCTCGACGTTTCTCGGATTGTGAGCGGCAAAGTGTGTTTGAAGCTGTGCCCGGTGGATTTGGCACGGATTGTAGAAACGGCCGTGAAGGCGCTGAGTCCTGATGCTGAAGCTCGGGGAATTGAATTGGTGAGTTTTTATGACGAAGGGGTGAGCTTGGTGAGGGGCGATGCTACTCGTTTGCAGCAGGTGGTGTGGAATTTGCTCTCGAATGCTATTAAGTTTACCCCGCCGTCGGGTCGCGTGGAAATCAGGCTCTCGGAGGATGGGGAACCCGGAGCAGCGGGTGGCGCTATGTTGTCTGGGCAGTCTCCGGTTCACTCTGTTTCGATCGTTGTCAGAGATACGGGAATTGGCATTAGCAAGGAGTTTTTGCCCTTTGTGTTCGATCGCTTCCGCCAAGCTGACAGCACTTCTACGCGCAGTTACGGCGGTCTGGGACTGGGATTGGCGATCGTCCGCCATCTCGTGGAACTCCACGGCGGCACTGTCTGGGCCGAAAGTCCCGGGGAAGGACTCGGCTCGACTTTCGGAGTGCGGCTGCCAATTGAGCCCAGCTAAAGTTTTGATTTTTCAGTTATCGAGTTCAAAATTCAATATTTAAGTTCTACGTAAGGTGCTTATGGCGCACCCTATATTTAAATGTTCTCCGCAAATCCGCTCGCTCTTAATTTTATTGCCATTCTTGCAGGGCGATCGCAATTCCCTGTTTTAATCTTGGTTCGAGACTCTCTTGGTTAACTAAAATTTCTAATTGCTGTCTGGCCTGAATCGCATTTAGCTGTTTTAGCGCAGCCGTACAGTGCAGCCTGATGCTGTTATCGGCATCTGCTAACAGTTGAATCAGCACATCTAGCGCTCTAATATCTCCTAGTTGCCCTAACCCTAAAGCTAAAGATTGTTTGATTGCTACGGACTGCACGGCGGGATGATTGCTTTCGAGCAAATCGATCATAATTTCAGCAGCTTTGGCTTTTAATTCCGGATTTTCCACTCGCCCTAAAACAGTTATAATCTCTTGAAAAACAGTAGGTTTAATGTTATGAAGTGGCAATCGATCGTCAACAGTTAGCATTTGATTGGTATTTGTCAATTCCCCGAGTTCTGCGTTAACAGCCGATCGCCCAATCAGCGCTGTTTGCAAATATTCTAAAGCGGCTGCGGTTTCGCTCCAGGTTAGGGCGCGCACTGTTTCCATTTGCAATTCAACCGGAGTTGCGGGCGATCGCAGCAATTCAAATAAAGCAGCCGCTGCAGCATCGGTTTTCACTCGCCCGAGCGCGATCGCCGCTTGCTGACAAACTTCTAATCGGATGTCCGACAGCAAAGGTTTGAGCAAGTTCACTAAATCTAATTCTGCGTCTAAATAGGCGCGCGCGCCGAGAGCTCGCACAGCTTCTTTTCTAACTGCTGTCGCCGGATCTTTGAGTGCTGCTACCAGTACCGGCGGGATGCGGGAGTCGTGAAAGCTGCTCAGAGCCTCGATTGCGCCTGCCCGCACCGCAACTTGAGAGTCTCCGACTACGCTCAACAGCGGCGCTATGGTTTCCGTGCGCCGAATTTGGGCGAGTGCTGCTGTTGCAAACTGTCGCGAGTCTTGTTGCTGCAAGAGAGTTGCTAGGGATTCTATGGCTGTCGGGCCGAAATTCCCTAGGGTTTCGGCCGCGATTTGGCTCAATTCTTCGTCGGAATTTTTGACTAATTCTACTAAAGCTTGAATCACTTCCGGGCGATCGAACTTTCCGAGAATGCGGGCGGCGAACCACCGGGATTCCGTGTCAGCGTCTTCGTCTTCGAGCACGGCAATTAAAGGTGCGATCGCGCCATTTCCCAGATTCGGCAATACTTTAGCAATTTCCCAGCGGTCTTGAAAATCCCCCCATTCCAAGGCTTGTATTGCTAAACTGACAGCTTGCTCTAAAGTGTGTTGTTCCTGCGGCTTGCTGCCCTTGGCTGTCACTTGCTGCAAGCATTCGACTAGCCCAGGCCAGTTTTCGCGATCGGCAGCGACTTGCGCTTCTTCTAAAAAATTAGACATAATTTTAGTTTTACTTCTTTAAGGAGCTAGGTAGATGGCAGCTAGCGGAGAACGCAAGATACTTTTTAGCAATCTTTTGCTACAATTATCCATTTTTTGACATTTTTGTCAATCCAGCTTAATTGGTAAAATCGAAATCAAGCATTAATTTGATCCACTTAAGCCATCAAGCTATACTTGTGGTAATTAAAAACACTCAATATTCCCCATTAAAAATTAACAAATGAAGAAAGCTCTACTTTTAGTAAACCAGCACTCCAGAAAAGGGCAAAAGCTATTATCTCAAGCCACTGTAGAATTAGAAGCACGGGGTTTTGAGTTAATTGTAGAATCTACGGAGCACGCCCGCGAACTTCCCGACACAATTCGCCGCTACCAAAATCGAGTTAAATTAGTAATAATCGGCGGTGGCGACGGCACTCTCAACGCTGCCATAGAAGGTTTGACAGACACCAAGTTACCCTTGGGGATTTTGCCGATGGGAACTGCTAACGACCTAGCCCGCACTCTGGGAATTCCTACAGATTTATCAGCAGCTTGTCAAGTAATTGCTAGCGGTAAAGTTCGGCTAATAGACTTGGGTTGGGTGAACGGCCAACATTTTTTTAATGTTGCGAGTTTGGGATTGAGCGTGCAAATTACCCAGCGGCTGACTAAAAACGTCAAGCAGCGTTGGGGAGTTTTAGCTTATGCTTTTACTGCTTTGCAGACAATTTTGTCAGCGCGACCGTTTCGAGCAGAAATTAAGGTAAACAACCAATTTTTTTATGTTAAAACTATTCAAATTGCCATTGGCAACGGCCGCTATTACGGCGGCGGCATGACAGTTGCCGAGGATGCCACAATCGACGACAGGCGACTGGATTTGTACAGTTTGGAAACAAAAAACTGGTGGGAAATCATTGCTTTGCTGCCGGCTATGAAGCAAGGCAATCATACCAGTCGGCCTAACGTTCGCACGTTGCAAGCTCAAGAATTTGAGGTTAATACTAGCAAACGCCGTCCGATTAATACTGACGGTGAAATCACAACTTACACCCCTGCCAAATTCCGAGTGATTCCCCAAGCTTTAGCAGTTATAGCTCCTTCATGACTCACAACTAATATAATTAAATATGAACAGGTATTTTACCTGTTCATATTTAATTATGTTGTGGAACAGGCATCTTGCCTGTTCATATATAATTATGTTGTGGAACAGGCATCTTGCCTGTTCATATATTAGCCACGGGCAAGATGCCCGTGCCACAATTAATCAATAAATTATAGTGTGTTGTGGAACAGGCATGTTGCCTTTTCATATATTAGCCACGGGCAAGATGCCCGTGCCACAATTAATCAGTTAATAATCGCCTCCAGCGCCATATTGCCACGCTTCAACTAATCGGTGAAAATAGTATTGCTGCTCCGGCGCTAATTTTTTTACCTGCGGTTCTACGGCTTTCCCCAAAGGCTGCAATCCCGTATAAACCCCTAAATTTACATAATGAATCATCCAATCGAGCAAGTTGGCTATTCCTACCTGCGGGATAATTTTCATAACTAATCCGGGATGGCTTATTGCTGTTTTAAATAGGGTTTGGGACAAAGCCGGAAACAGCACGATATCTTGAAGAAACGGTTTGAGTACCGGTTCTCCCAACTCTTCCATTACCTGAAATACGGCAGCCAAAAGTTGATTGATTTGATTGGGGTCTATTTTTTGATTCATCGCAGCACTCATCGAACGCTGGAACAACCAGGTAACTGATAGATTCGGCTGGTAGGGTTGCAAAAGTGCGAGGGAATTTTTGCTGAGACTATCGCTTGTCAAAGCTTCCTCAATTCCTAGAGTCAAGCGTTTGAGGTGGCGCACCATTGCGCCGAAACCGCCGAAGCTGAGGGGAGATTGGCTACCGCTGCTGTCTCCGACTGGGAGTATGCGATTCCAAGGGGTTTTTAGAGGACTTTGGCGATAGCAGGGGAAGAATCCGTAGAGTGCTCTTTGGAATTTTAACTGTTCGAGTTCGACGTTTTGATATTGGGGAAGCAAGCGCAAATAGTCTTCAAATAATGTTTCTAAACTGAATCTTTCTGTGTCGGCGTCTATGTAGGTAAATAAGTAGGTGGTGCGGCCGTCTCTGGCTGGAAATGCTTCCCAAAAATATTGGCACTGGTTTTGCATTGGCGTGAAGGATGCAAATATATCGCCAGTGTCGTTTTTGGGGTATCCTTGAGCGCAACTGCCGACTACTAAACATACGGCGTCGGGTTTTTTTCCTTGTCTTGCTTGGCGGACAATGGGCGAAAAATGTCCCATTGCGTCTAGAAATAATCGGGTTTTAAATATTTTTGTAGCTGCTTTTTCCTCGCTACTTGCAGATTCTACCAAGACTCCTTCAGGGTGAATTGTTGCTGTTTTAAATGGTGTATTTTCAAATAGCTTTCCTCCCGCTTTTATAAATCGCTTTTTGAGGGTTTCGAGGAGGTAAACAGGATCTATTCCGATGTTTAGTACGCCAGAAATCCAGATATCGGGGGTGTTGGCAAAGCTGATGCGGGCTGGGTTGTATTCGGTGGCGATGGCTTTTTCTATCTCTGCAACAGATAGCAGATTTAGTTCTAAGAATGCGTCTAATTCTTTGCGAGAAATGTTCCATTCTTGCTCGCGTCCTCGCAGGGTGCCGCGTTCGAGCAAGGCTACTCGCCAACCCCGCAGGACTAAGGCTGTACCGATTAATATTCCTAGGGTTCCGCCGCCGATAACTATGTCGAAGTCGAGGGTTTCGAGGGGTTGTTGGCTGTGCTTGACTGCTTGGGGTGCTGGTGCGGTATTTTGTTTGAGGTTCTCCCAGAGTCGATCGACTTTTCTCAGGCCTCCCAGGGCGTCTCCTGGCAGTTGAGAGAGGATTTGTTCGGTGAGGGACATCGGGTTTTAATATTGAAGAGCGGTGGATTTTATCTAATTTAGCTTACATCCACACTTCCGACAGTTTCAGGGCTGACGCATGAGGGTTATAAACCCGGTTTCTACGAATTTTGCGACGAGGAACCAGAAGTATACGAAGAAACCGGGTTTTTGAGGTCGCGAGTGCGTAAGCCAACTAAGTTTTTATCATCACACAGAGAAACCCGGTTTCTGAAAAAACCGGGTTTCTCGTTGGTCAGTCTGGAGAATTATCTTCAATCAGCCTTGCTTAATTCTTCAACTCGCAGCCGATCGCACAAAATTCGCTCGCACACAATAGCACCCGTCTCCGCACTCCTGCAAACTTCTAACTGAGCTTCCGGCAACGCTTCAAACAAAAAACGCTCTCCCGGAAAAACCGTCCTCTCAAAATACCAATTAGGAATATTAGTAATCCGAGCAATTTGCACTTTGTTAGTATTATTAAGATACCAACACAAAATGCGCGCCTCACGTTCGGAAATTACCTGATTCATTGTAAAATTCATGTTTTTAACTTGTTGGTGAAATTGTGCGATCGATCGACTACTGGCCTAAGCTCAATATAGCATATTACCAGTTAAAACAAAATTTATTCTACATTTTTTTTGTTAATTAATAACTGACCCCGAGGAAACATTGGCGCATTCCACCTGTTCCCAAGAAGGTGCAAAAGCAGGCCTTGCTAAAGTGCAAGATTTCCATCCTGCCCTAACAGGTGCGTTCAACAATTGACAGTGACCGACTGAACCTCTTGCCTGTTGGTAATGACCGCAAAAATTACACTTGGAAGCCGGATTGCAAACGCGATCGCTAATTACAAGGCAGGGCTGGTTTTGGGTTTGGTTACGCTCGATAGTTAAAGTATTCATTAAATTACTTTTTAAATGTTCAGTCTTAAGTATGACGGCTTGAGTGCAGTCGTGGCGTCTATCTCAAGGCTTAGTTCGCCTTTAAGTTTTGTTTAGGGATCGATATAAAATATATTATTTTTGAGACGATCGAGCTAGGGAGCAATTGAATTTCCTTTCATCGCATTGGCGGCCCCGGCTTGACTGCAGATCGCGATCGCCTGGGGGTATACTTCCTCAGACAGAGCTAATTATCCTCGCCTAACTTGCTGAACAAATCGGCTAAAATTGTATTAGAAAATAAAAAACCTTCGGGATCGCTTAACCTCAAATTTCCCGAAAGCGGCAGTTTCGCGGCCTCGCCTAAAGTTGCGTGAAGCGGAGCTATCCCGTAGGGAATCGTCCTATCCTCCGTCATAATTTCCACCCATCCTTGCCGCCAGTAGGGCTGCAAACAACGCCAAATTTTATCGACCGTTTGTTGAGTAAACTTTTGAGTCAGCCGCGACAGGCTAACTCCTTCTGCTAAACGCAAGCCTAGCATCAGGGTTTCTAACAAAACGTCATTTTCTGAGACTTGAAAATTTTGCTCAATTGCTGGGTAAATATCCGGCTGGGTTTCCCCTCCAAGTTTTGAGGGAACAGGGGAATGGAGGCGAGAGATCGATCGCACCCACTGATAATATTCTTGAGTTTTGCGAGGCCTCGTCAACCTCCGGCCTTCCACGTAACTCGCCGCCCCCATTCCCAAACCGTAATAAGGGCGATTTTCCCAATAAACGCGGTTGTGGCGGCACTGATAGCCAGATCGAGCGTAATTAGAAATTTCGTAATGTTCGTAGCCAGCGTTGGTGAGAATTTCCCGCGCCAAACGGTACATTCCAGCAGCGGTTTCATCTGCTGGTAGCGGCTGGGCTCCTGCTTCAAAGTAGCGCCCGAAAGCAGTTCCCTGCTCAACAATTAAGTCGTAACTCGACAGGTGAGTCGGGGAAATTTCCACCGCAGCTTTCAGAGAAGCTTCCCACTGTTCTAAAGTTTGGTGCGGCAGTCCCGAAATCAGGTCTAAACTGAAATTGACGATACCAGCCGATCGCACTATTTCCACGGCTTCAAAAATATCAGCGACAGAGTGCGATCGCCCGCAAGCTTGCAGCAATTCATCCTGAAAAGCTTGCACTCCCAAACTAACTCGATTTACTCCCGCCGCTGCATATCCCCGCAACTGTTCTAAAGTAAACGTACCCGGGTCTATTTCTATAGAAATTTCTGCCCCAGCAGCAATGCCAAATTTGCCGTCGAGAGTCTCTAAAATATTGCTCAACTGACTGACAGAAAGCAGCGAAGGCGTGCCGCCGCCAAAAAAAACTGTGTTCAGAGATGCGCCTAAATTTAAAGTTTCTTCAATTTCTTGACACAGTACGGCAATGTATTGGACGATGGTGCCGGAATTCTCGCCATTTTTGCGATCGCCCACCACAAAAACCGGAAAATCGCAGTAGTAACAGCGACGGCGACAAAAAGGTATGTGCAAGTAAGCCGAACTAGGAATGCCGGAATTTGCCGCTTGCACACTTTTTTTTAATTCAAAGGTTAAATAATCTGTGGTAGGGTTCATTACATCTGACGCCGAAAGCGCCACTTCAAATCTAAAGTTTTAATTAAACCATCATGAATAATTATGTATATTATGACATTTTCTTACCAAAAAAGCGCTGCGAACGATCGGCTCTTTACTGTTTGACCTTGTACTGGTTGGCAGCGGCAGCAATTCCCGAACAGCCCACAGGGCGGTCTATTGACACGAAGTGCCCGGACTCGGCGGGGCGGGCTAAATGCCGATCTGCTCGATCGCACATCCCGCACAGGGTACAACCGCGAAATATAAGTTTATGAAAATTCCTCAGTATATATAGCGATATCCGACCGCAACTAGGAAAAAACTATCAGCACTGGAAAGATATAATGTAAACACATTCATTAACCTAGAACTAATGCTAGACGCAATCATAATTATCTCATTCATAATCGCAGGCGGAGGCATCGGCTATTACGGAGTCGAACTGCTGCCGAGCAATCTGCTGCTGCAAGTTACAAATATACAAGGCTTAAGTTCTGTACTAGGTTCCTTTGGAGCATTAATCGGCTTCGTGATGGGATTAGTGGCTCAAACAACCTACCGCCGGCTGGAAAAACAAGTCCGCGATATGCCGGTGGAAATGCTGCTGACGCGGGCGATCGGCTTAATCATCGGACTGCTAGTAGCGAACTTAATGCTGGCTCCGCTCTTCCTGCTGCCAATTCCCCGCGAGTTCGGCTTCATCAAACCTCTAGTCGCAGTCTTGGGAAGCGTCATGTTCGGCTTCACAGGCGTAAGTTTGACCGACACCCACGGCCGCGCTTTCTTGCGGCTGATCAACCCCAAAACCTTAGACACGGTGTTGGTAGCCGAAGGTACTTTTAAACCAGCCTCTGCCAAAGTTGTCGATACTAGCTGCATTATTGACGGCCGGATTGAAAACCTGCTAGAAACAGGTTTCCTCGAAGGTCAAATTATCGTGCCGCAATTCGTTCTCCAAGAACTGCAACTGGTAGCTGATTCAGCCAACGATCAAAAGCGAGTGCGCGGGCGCCGCGGCTTAGATGTACTCAACCGCATCAAAGAAACATATCCAGAACGGATTCAAATTCACTCGGCTGACTACGAAGATCTTGCCACAGTCGATGCGAAATTAGTCCGCTTTGCCTTGGATATCGACGGCATTTTGCTCACCAACGATTACAACTTGTCGAAAGTAGCTACCGTCCAAAAACTGCCGGTTTTGAATATCAACGATTTGACTCATGCGGTGCGCCCGACTTATTTGCCGGGAGATACGATCGAACTAAAAATCCGCAAAGAAGGCAAAGAACCCTCTCAGGGAATCGGTTACTTGGATGACGGCACAATGGTTGTCGTAGAAGCCGGCAGCAGTTACGTCGGCGGCGAAGCCCGAGTCGTAGTCACCAGCGCCCTGCAAACTAGCGCCGGCCGCATGATATTCGCCCGCCCTCAAGAGTCAGTTATTGTTTGAAACTGAGTAACAATGCCCAGGCCAATCAGAATCAAATATTGCGATCGTTGTTCCCAATCTGCCCCGACTCTCTACCGCGCCCGGTATGACGAGTCGGGGCAGTGGTTTTTTTTGTGTCTTAAATGTTGGGAATCGGTAAGTCAAAACAATCCTTTTTACTTCTACGGCGGCACTTGGAAAGCCACCAAGAAAAAATAGCAATTACTAACTCCCTACCCCGATTAATGGTAGGGACACTCTTGCACTAGCGGTGTCCTCTACATCATTCCGATGCAACCGGAAACGATATCAGATGGTAAAATTTTGAATCTTCCGCCAAGAAATCCAAAGTTGCTTGTTGCCAAAGGCAATTCAACCGTCCCTGGGACAAACGTTATTGTTATATCCATAACCAAAAGTTGATGATACTTACCCGAAGCTAGCTGACGAATATGTTAAAGCTTTTGTACAGGATAAACAGCAAGCATCAGTAGACTTTCGCGCCGAAGCAAAGTTATTCGGTAGTCCGATTTGTGAGTAGGACAGCCGAGAAGATAATGCGCGTCAGCGGTGTCACATTCTAGTATGGTTGCAAGAGAATTCCCAAACTTTGAAATTCGCAACGCTGGCGTTTAACTCTTGCTTGATGAATCTGCTGTGTTCTCGCCTTAAAATGGTATTTATCTATCGCGAAGCTAGGAAAAAGTATCGCAAAGCACAGCCAACAGTCAGCGATTTAGAAAATAATCTTCCCGAATTCAGTCGAATAGAAAGCGAACAAGATAGACAAGTTAAGTTGCACAAGTTAAAGCAATTGCTGGCTGAAGTCCGAACCAAAATGTTTGGTTGCGCTCAGCAAGTGGAGTATTTGCAAGAAGACAGAAATACCATTAATACTAATGCTGAAAATTATGGTGAGGGCTTGACAAGAATTAGAAATTTGTGCATCCCAGGCGATAATCGGGATTTTTTGCAGAGGTTTCAGGATTTGGCTGAGAATAAATATCAGCGGCAAATTGAAGTCGATTTACACTACTTGATTGCCAGTCAAGATTTGTTCCAGTAGTCGATATCTGCTGTGGGGGGATGGTGGAAATCTAACAGGTGGAATCGGAAAGGGAACAAGAAGAAGGGGAAAAAAGCGCGATCGCCAACCGGAGAATATGATCTTTTTTGTCTGAAGTGCGATGGCGGACAAATTTTTTCCATTTATCAAACAAAAAGCCGGGTTTTCGATCGAACCCGGCTACCATTCACACAAGCACTATTCACACGGCTCAAACCTCAATTCTTTAATAACTTCATCCCCATTTTCACTTTGTCCAAAATCGTCTTTTGCGAGACACAAGTAATCAGACAAAGCTTGCCACAATTCAAAGTATCGCGGCGGACTTCCTGAGCTTTTTCGCCGTACCAAATCTCGCGGGCGCTGGCGTTTTTCACATTACCAATCACCGGAAACTCATCGCACAATTTTACATCGCCGCGCGTATCAATCCAGTAATTTCGCAGTCCAACGCGACAAGGACGAGTTGAATCAGGAGCTTTTTCTTCCGCAAAGTGAGGAATCATCAATCGCAACACTTCATCGCTGTTCATAATTGGAGCACCGTGGTTCTTCATTTCAATTAGGCGCTCGATTACTTGTGAAAATTCCTCCATGTCTTCTTTTTCAATCCACAATTCCTCGTATGTTTCTGGCGTCCAGCGGTTGACCGGTTGGAAGTTCACTGTCGTCGCCCCAATTCCCTGAGCCCAGGTGACTATTTCGGGGAGGTGGCGGAAATTGAGTCGGTTCATCGTCGGTTTGACGTTGATCGGAAACAGGACGTTCTGTTTTTCTTGTTCTTGGCGCAGATAACCGATTCCTTTAGAAAGCCGATCGAATAATCCCGGTTGACCCCGCAAATAATCGTGCAGTTCTGCATTCGGCCCGTCAACGGATATATTCACATTAAAAGGACGCGCGGCCACAGTTTTGGCTGCGTTTTCTCTGGTCATGCAATAGCCGTTGGTGGTGACGCCTGCGTGAATGCCATTTTTATTCGCAAAGGCCAGTAAGTCTAGAAAACCTTTTTTAATATAAGGTTCGCCACCGCTAAAGTTGATTGAAAATTCGCCCACAAATTCTTTGACGCTTAAGAGAGCATTTTGCCATTCTTCGATCGTCATTTCGTCTTTATATTCTTTGAGCCGCCAATACTCGCACTGGCGGCATTTAACATTGCAGCGCTCGTTGACGATTCCGTAAAAAGTGACTGGGCTGGTCATGTCGTATCCTGTATTGATACGCAGCGATTCGGCTACTGCACTCTTGGTGTGCTTGACGCCCAGTCTCGATAATGTTAAAGCATCCATGTCTTTTTTTCCTTACGTGTTGTTATTTAAGTCAATTTCTCGAACCTTCTTTTGTGCGCAGGATTACGTATTGCTGATTACGTATTCCTTTTAAGTACGTATGCACCATCCTAAGAGTTCGGTTTGGGTATGGCTAGATGTTTTTCAAACATTTATAATGTTAATGTATGTAACATATTAGTATTATTTATCAAGTTAAAGCTTTTTTTTATGGAAACATGAATCCTGCTTTAATGCGTGACAAATAATAGCGGATTGAGATTGATTTAAGTCAATAAATTGTAGTTTTTATTTAACTTTAGTTAAATAACTTAATAATTTACCTAAGTAAAAATATTTATGTAAGCTGTCTCTATAACTTAAAGTTATAGTGAAGTGAGCGGCCCATACAGCAGTTGACTTCATCAAACCTTTACAATATGAGGGAATTTAAGTATTTCAACGGTGAAAAATGGCTATAAACATGGGACGATATTTGCACGTAGTGAAATTGTTCTGGGGTGCGGCCATCGCAGCAGAACTAGAATACCGAATCAACTTTGTCCTCGCGACCCTCAGCAGCCTCGGAAACCTTACGGGCAGCTTGTTCGGGCTATTTTTGTTCTACCGTACCGGCTATACGTTTTCGGGCTGGAAATGGGAAGAGGCTTTAGTTGTACTCGGCATTTTTACTGTTTTGCAGGGGTTTTCGTCAACTTTTCTCGCGCCCAACCTCAGCCGTATTGTCGATCGAGTCCAGCAAGGTACTCTCGATTTCGTACTCCTGAAACCCATCAGTTCGCAATTCTGGCTGTCTGCAAACACAGTTTCCCCTTGGGGAATACCCGATATAATCTTCGGTGTGGTATTGTTGCTGTACTCAGCTAACAAACTCGGAGTGAAAATCGGCAACTATTTCCTAACAGCAATACCGCTGTTATTTGGCATGGTGAGTCTTTACAGCATCTGGTTTATATTAGGTGCTATGAGTATTTGGTTTGTCAAAATTTACAACATTACCGAAGTTCTCAGAGGATTGTTAGAAGCCGGTAGATTTCCCATGGCAGCTTATCCCGCAGCTTACCGATTTTTCTTCACATTCGTAGTCCCCGTTGCCTTCTTTACCACAGTACCGGCCGAAGCAATGCTGGGCAGAGGTGATATAGTTTGGATAGGAGGGGCTGGAATATTGGCGATCGGGCTTTTGTGCGCTTCCCGCTACTTCTGGCAATTTGCACTCCGATTTTACACCAGCGCTTCGAGCTAGTGAAGTAGCTAGATACACATAAACATCGCGTGGGGAGAGGGGCCTGCGTGAAACGGTTAACTCGCTTCTACAAGAGTTCCTTGCCTTACCAGCTATTACAACTTTATACAAAATATTTTATTCATATCTACTTATATACTTTAAAAAAATGTAAAATTTAAACAGAGCCTTATATTCTTGAAATCTCAACAGTAAATAAACCACGCAAACGAGGGCAAATAAATGAAAAGAAAACAACTGGGAAACACTAATTTTACTATCAGCGCGCTCGGTCTTGGATGTATGCCGATGTCCTTAAGCGGCCGGCCACCAGAATCGCAATCTATTGCGGTAATTCACCGCGCCCTCGATTTGGGTGTCACCCTAATTGACACCGCAGATTCCTACTGCCAAGATCAATCCGACAAACACCATAACGAAGAACTGATTGCCAAAGCTTTACAACAGTATACTGGAGATATTAGAGCTGTCACTATCGCCACTAAAGGCGGCTTAATGCGGCCTCAAGGTGGATGGACGCGCA
Source organism: Microcoleus sp. BROC3 (assembly GCF_036702515.1). Lineage (NCBI taxonomy): Bacteria > Bacillati > Cyanobacteriota > Cyanophyceae > Oscillatoriales > Microcoleaceae > Microcoleus > Microcoleus sp. BROC3. The sequence goes on along the minus strand of NZ_JAUBTQ010000018.1, from coordinate 100,824 downwards.
ACGGAAACCCCCACCATTTACGCAAGACAATTCGCGAAAGTTTTGAAGCACTCGGCGGTAAGGAACCGATCGACCTTTGGCAATATCACTCGCCCGATCCCGCTTATACCATCGAAGCAGCCCTAGCACCCGCAAAAGAAGCAGTAGAAGCAGGAATGATTCGATTTATTGGAGTTTCCAACTTTTCTGTAGAGCAGATCAAACGCGCCCGCGATACAGTAGAAATTGTCTCCGTGCAGAATCAGTACAATCCTTGGCACAGACAGCCAGAATCAGACGGTGTGCTGGAATATTGCGAAACCGAAAAACTGACATTTTTTCCTTGGAGCCCTCTGGGAGGAAGCCGCCGCGCCACAAGCTTGCAAGATATGCCCGCGATCGCAAAATTAGCAGCAGAAAAAAACGTTTCAGTTTACTGTATAGTATTAGCTTGGTTGATGGCCCAATCGCCCTGCATCGTTCCGATTCCCGGTGCGACAAAAGTATCGAGTATTGAGGACTCTGTGCGGGCGCTCGAAGTTAAATTGACTGACGAGGAATTGCAACAAATTGCCGTAAGTTAAGTATATAAGGGCAAAAAAAACAATAGAACAGGCTTTCCGGCCTGTTCCACAAAGAGAACTTTATTGTGGGGTGGGCCGGAAAGCCCGCCCCTGAAAGCCGGATTTAATGAGTAAAGTTGACATTTTTTGAGGAATTGAATTTAATGGAAGCTAATCAAGTGAATGCCGATCGAGACGTAGCAATTGAACATCAAAACGTACCAGTCGCCCATGAAGGACTGCACAACTTTTTATACAGTTCGGACTCAGAACACAGCGCAGCGGCCGCTATTTCTGAATTAGAAAATGACGGCACGCAAGTAATGTCGATCGATACGTGGCGCGATTTGGCAACTAACGCGAAAGTCGCCGGCGTTTACGCTGTAATGGACACTTCCCGCAACACTCAGTTTATCGGTTATTCGCGAAACATCCTGCTTTCAATCAACGGTCACATCGCCCAAAATGGCGTCGAAAATTGCGCTTTCCTGCGCGTGCAAACTTTCAAATTCCCGAAGCGGGAAGAAATGGAAAGTTTGCGCGATATGTGGATAGCCGAACTCGCCAGCATTCCGCCTGGAAACGATGCAGACAGCGAAATGTGGGCGAGTACCGTAGGCCAAGCAGCGCGATCGGCAATGTCTGCTGAGGAACAAAAAGCTTATGAAGAAAAAAAGCTAAAATTACGCAAAGCAATGGCAGATTCTACTCTTACCAAAGAGTTAGAAACTGCCGCCAAAACTGACGGCGAACGCGCTAATGATTTGGAAGCTGCTGTTAACAATGATGACTGGAGTGCCGTGATTCAGTCGCAAACTCAGGAAACAAAATCCGGTTCCTAAATCTGAAAAATGTTTGTAGTGCTGATATCTTGTACTATTTTTATAACGGGTAAGATGCCCGTTCCACAATACATCAAGTTTATTGTGGGGTGGGCTTCTAGCCTGGCCAAAAGACTAAATCTTAATCCTCAACAACTGATAATGACTAAGGACTAACTTTGCGTTCAGTAACTAAAGTCAAACTTACCCATTCACCCCGCTCATTGTAACTGCGAATCATCCGAAACCGCAAGTCAGGTTCTACCAACCAACCGGCCTCGAAAAATATAGGTTTTCTGAATTCAGCTTTGACAGGTAAAGTGCAAGAACCGCCGTCAGGAAGCAGCACAACTTGCACGGGCGAAGCACCTTCGTTAAAGTGCAGAACTGAACCGTCAATGCGGCCGCTAGAACTGATAACAGTACCATTACTGCCAAAAGTGATTTTGTTTACTAGGCGATCGCCATTTTCCAAATGCAATTGCAGTTTTGTAGAATAAAAGTCAGGAGAACGCAAATCAGGATACATTGTCACGGCCTCGCCCTCCCACTCTCCCAGCAAATCGTCAACACTTAAAGGCGGACGTTCGGGGACATTTTTATCAAGCTGCTTTTCCCGAATTAAGGTAAGGTTTGATAAATTGCCGTCGGTATTGTAGAGCTGAACGAAGCGCAATCGGCGATAATTGTAGATAAAACCAAACTCGGCACCGCACTGAGAATAAGGCGCTATTTGAATAGTTCCCTGACAAAAAGCTCCATTTTCAAAAAACAGGATATCTCGTCCCAAGCTTTGATATTCTCGCACAAGTTCGCTCACTTCAGGTTCGCCGACACCGCTGGGATTGGGGGAAAAGCGACGGAGTTTCAATCTCACAGTTTTGTTGTCATTTAGACCTTCGAGAGAAATAATGCTAGGAGTATCTTGAAGTACCTCTCCCCGCGGCGATAACTGGGTAAAGGAACCGTGCCATTCTCCCAAGTTTTGCAGAAAGTTTTCCCATTGTGATACCATATTTTTACCTTTGCATATATGTCTAAAAATAGAATTATAACTCTACTGACGGATTTTGGATTAAGCGATGTTTATGCAGGAGTGATGAAAGGTGCGATCGCCCAAATTAACCCGCAACTCAAAGTCATTGACATTACGCACCAAATACCCTCTCAAAATATTGCGGCTGCGAGGTTTTGTTTGATGACTGCTTTTGCTTATTTTCCGCCGGAAACCGTACATATTGCTGTCGTCGATCCGGGGGTGGGAAGCAAGAGACGCGGGGTTGCGGTTAAATGTGCTAATTGCTTCCTTGTTGGGCCGGATAACGGGTTGTTTAGCGGGGTGTTGAGTCGGGAAAGCGCGATCGCATCTGTCGAACTCACCAACCCCAAATACTGGCGCACACATCAACCCAGCAGCACTTTCCACGGTCGAGATATTTTTGCAGCAGCGGGCGCTCACTTGGCGAATGGGGTGGCTTTGGAAGAGTTGGGGGAGGCGATCGACCCTGCAAGTTTAGCCGAGTTAGAGATACCAAATTGTGCCGTTACAGCCACAGGTATAGAAGGCTGTGTTCAATATGTCGATCGCTTCGGCAATCTAATTACCAATATCCCCAATAATTGCATTATAGGTAACAATTGGTCAGTCACAATTAGCAATAGTTCTGATGCAATTCACATCCCCAGCGGTAAAACCTACAGCGACAGCGAACCGGGCGATTTAATTGCCATAACTGGTTCTGACGCTTGGGTAGAAATTGCCGTTAATGGCGGCAGCGCTCAATCAGTATTAAAATTGGAATGCGGAGCGATCGTGCAATTGCTTTTTGAAACTAACAATTAAATAGGACTTAGGCATGAGTGATCAAAAACCTGGTTTTTTACGAAAATACTTTGTTGGAATCAGGAGATTCCGTAAAAAACCAGGTTTCTTTGGCGGAGTGCGTAAGTCATAGTCGGGAATTTTTTAGATTACTCATTTTTGGACTGGCTAATTCTTAACTGCAAGTATTAAAAACCCGGTTTATTGAAGCAACCGGGTTTCTCATCTTTATCCCGCTACCACGAAATTCACCAACTTTCCAGGCACCACAATTACCTTTTTAATCTCCTTACCTTCCAGGTGACGATTGGCCAATTCCGACTCCCGAGCAAACTTTTCCAACGCAGCTTTATCAGCACCAGAAGGCACTTGAATTGTGCCGCGAGTCTTGCCCATAACTTGAATTACCAGCGTAATTTCATCGGTAATTAATGCAGATGGATCGACAGTCGGCCAAGTTTGCGTATGCACCGATTCACTGTTACCAGTATTGTGCCACAATTCATCAGCAATATGCGGTGCAAAAGGCGCTAACAAGCGAATCAAAGTGTTAATTCCTTCTGCATAAACTGGCGAATCTTTAAATTTAGCATCATTCAAAGCATTGCTGAGTTTCATCATTTCCGAAACAGCAGTATTGAACTGATAATCACCCTCCAAATCTTCGCTCACTGCCTTAATTGCAGTGTGAATCGCCCGCCGCAAATCCTTCTCAGGTTTGCTTAGCACGTCTTTCTCCCCCCCTTGGCAAGGGGGGGCTGGGGGGGGTGAAGCAAACTCTGTCACCAAGCGCCAAACGCGATTTAAAAAGCGAAATTGCCCTTCTACATCAGCATCATCCCACTCCAAATCCTTCTCTGGCGGTGCTTTGAATAAAATAAACATTCGTGCCGTATCTACCCCATATTTGCCCATAACTTCCAAGGGGTCAACACCATTGTATTTTGATTTGGACATCTTCTCGTAGAAGACTTCCAAAGCTTCGCCAGTTTGAGGATCTTTGGGATTTCCGGGGTCTATATCTGCTGGGGGAACGTATTTGCCAGTAACGGGGTTTTTGTAGGCCATTGCTTGCACCATGCCCTGAGTTAACAGGCGTTTAAATGGTTCGTCACAATTGATCAAACCCCGATCGCGCAAAACCTTGGTAAAGAACCGCGAATACAGCAAGTGCAAGATTGCGTGTTCGATGCCGCCTACATATTGGTCTACAGGCATCCAATCATTAGTTTTCGCCGTATCGAAGACTTGCTCTTGATTTTGAGCATCGGGATAGCGCAAGAAATACCACGATGAATCGATAAAAGTATCCATCGTGTCTGTTTCCCGCTTCGCCGCAGTGCCGCAACTCGGACAAGGAACGTTTACCCATTCTTCCATCTTTGCCAAGGGCGAACCTTTGCCCGTAAATTCCACATTTTCCGGCAACAATACGGGCAAATCCGATGCGGGTACGGGGACTGTTCCGCAGGTGGGGCAGTGAATTACGGGAATCGGAGCGCCCCAATAACGCTGTCTAGAAATTAACCAATCTCTCAAGCGATATTGCACTCGCGCTTTGCCATAACCTTCATTTTCGGCATATTGAATCACTGCTGCTTTGCCTTTAATTGAATCCATGCCGTTGAAGTTTTCGGAATTAATCATAATTCCGGGTTCTGTGTAAGCTTCGGTCAGCGGAATCTCATCATCATCCACAATTACTACTTTAATTGGCAGTTGATATTGATTGGCAAATTTGAAATCTCGCGTGTCGTGGGCTGGTACTCCCATAACTGCGCCGGTGCCGTATTCGTACAGCACATAATCGGCAATCCAAATCGGAATTTCTTCGCCGTTGAAAGGATTGATTGCTTTGCCGCCTGTGGGGATGCCGCGCTTTGGTTTGTCTTCGGCTGTGCGATCGATCTCGCTTTGCAGTGCAACTTCTTTGATGAAGGTTTCTACGGCGGCTTTTCTATCTTCGGTGGTCACGCGCTGAGTTAGTGGATGTTCCGGCGCTAAAACAAGGTAACTGACGCCGTAAACTGTATCGGGACGTGTGGTGAAAACGGCGATTTTTTCATCCATTGCTACAATCGGAAATTCTAAGTAAGCGCCGACTGATTTGCCGATCCAGTTGGCTTGCATTAATTTGACTCTTTCTGGCCAATCTGGCAATTTGTCTAAGTCGTTTAATAACTGTTCGGCGTAATCGGTAATTTTGAGGAACCACTGCCGCAATAATTTGCGCTCGACTTTGGCACCGGAACGCCAGGAACGACCTTCGTTATCTACTTGTTCGTTTGCTAAAACTGTTTGGTCTATGGGGTCCCAATTAACTGCGGCTTCTTTTTGATAAGCTAATCCGGCTTCTAAAAATTGCAAGAAAATCCATTGAGTCCACCGATAATAATCGGGAGAACAAGTTGTAACTTCTTTTGTCCAGTCGAAAGAAATACCCAAGCGGCGAAATAAGCCTTTCATTTGGGCAATATTTTCATAAGTCCATTGTGCGGGGGGAATTCCTCGCTCGATGGCTGCATTTTCTGCGGGCAAACCAAAAGCGTCCCATCCCATCGGATTGAGTACGCGATAGCCTTGCATTCGCTTGAGTCTGGCAATTACATCGATGATTGTGTAGTTGCGGACGTGCCCCATGTGCAGGTTTCCCGACGGGTAGGGGAACATGGATAAGGCATAAAATTTAGGCTTTTGGGTATCTTCTGGCATCTGGTCTAAGTTTTGCTCAGCCCATGTCTGCTGCCATTTTTCTTCTATGGATTGGGGGTTATATCTGGAATCCACAACAATTGCTCCGTGCAGGGTTTAGTAATGTTTGCTTCAGTATTTTTACACATTCAAGGGGCTTCGATTCTGATTTTTCTGAGCTCCAAGGATTTTGGCTCAAATCTCTGTATTATGTATTGTAGTATATGTAATTTTAGCTGGAGGGCGATCGACCAAATATCCCGGTTCGCCCTGAAAAAAGTAAATAACTGCTATCCCCAGAAACCCGATTTCTTTGACAAACCGGGTTTATTCTCCTGGTTCGAGCTTAGATGCTATCTGGATCGATGTTCAATTCGCGCAGTTTGGCGGCTAAACGTTCGGCTTTTTGAGCTTCTTGTTCGGCACGCTGCGAGGCTTCTTCGGCGCGCTGCGAGGCTTGTTCGGCACGCTGAAATTCTTGTTCTGCGCGCCGTCGCTCTAATAGCCGTTCTGCATTTATTTCGGAATAGGAAAGAAACTTTTCTCCATCAGAGCGATAGATTTCTAACCCTTCTTCTGGTAACTCAAACCGCACTCCCAGTCTGGGACTTATCCATCCCTCCATCGGTTCAATGGGTTCTAAGATTCCTTCAATTCTTTGCCAACCTTCTAACTGATTTCTTTCGGGATCGTAAAGGTAATACTCCTCGACTCCATAACGATAGTAAAATGAAAGTTTCTTGTTCATTTTTGTGTTATTATCGTTGTGGGAGCGAATTTCAAAGACGACTTGGGGAGCAATATTATCTTCGCGAGACTGTATGTAGGAACGTCGCTCGCCTTTTGGTCTACCAAATATCACCATCGTATCCGGCGCTTGAGAAATATCTGGTCTACCTTCAACCGGATACCACAGTAAATCGGCGGCTACAAACACGTTGGGGTCATCTTCAAACAGCGATTCGCAACCTTCTTTGATTGTGACAATTAATTTGTATTGAATTGTGCTGTCTGCCATTGGTTGACCGTCGCTGGAGGGATAAATAATTTCTTCGGTTGTGACTTGCATAGTGGTTGTCTTCGAGAAGTATCTGAGCTTAATTATACTATTGTTTGAAGCAACTATTCGAGCCGAAAATGACATTGCCATTTCCCTACTGACCGAATATTCAAAATAGCGAGCAACGGCGCTTCAAAGCTGCTTGCAAAAGAGTGTTGTACAGTTTTTCTTTAACAGTATAAGCGCCGAATCTTTCCAAGTGCGGATTGTTCATTTGAGCGTCGAACATCAGATAAGATCGATCGCGCAATCTCTCCACCAACTTCACCATCGCCACCTTAGAACCCTCGGGAATTCGGTAAAACATCGACTCCCCAATAAACGCACCGCCGATCGACAATCCTAAAATACCGCCCGCCAATTCGTCGCCGCACCAAGTCTCGAAGCTGTAAGCCCAACCGGCCTCATACAAAGCCCAGTAAATCTTCTTGAGCTCTTTAGAAATCCAAGTCGTTTCGCGATCGGCACAACCCTCAACCACCGCGCCAAAATCGCGGTTTACAGCCACCGAAAACCGATTTTGATTGAGTTGGCGGCGCAGCGACGTGGGATAGGTAAATCTTTCATCCAGCGGAATCAGCGCCCGCTGACGGCTCGAATACCACCCCAAACTTTCCTCCCCGTCATTGGCCATCAAGAAATAGCCTTGTGCATATCCTTGTATAATTGTCGGTATATCATATTGCATATATTTATCAGTTGTCATTTCTCAGTTAACTTTTCAAAGTCAACATTAGCAATTAGGAATAATCATGTCTGAAACCATCGAACCTATTACCTTACCGCCCGCCAAAAACCCCGAACAAGAAGGCCAATGGCTCCAACAAACGCTGCTGGCATGGCTAGACTCCGAGTTTATCCCAGAAGCAGCCAACCAGCAAATAGCTAAAAGAGCTGCCCAAATCTATGTCCGCCAGCGCATGGAAGGCGAAAATGACGTGGGCAGCCTCGTAATTGCGATCGTCACCGAAATGCAGGCCTATGATTTTTCTAAAAGCTTCTACGGCGAATTTGCGATCGCCAACGCCGTCAGCGACTTGTTACTCGAAAGTCTCGGCATCGATAAATGCTGCGGCCAGTGAAGCAAGAAGGAGGAAAATTTAACTCATAAGTCTGAAACAAAAATCAACCCCAAACCTAATCCTGCCGATTAATTGTGAGTTTTTTTCTTCCTTCTTCCTTCTTCCTGACATCCGTTACATCCGTTACATCCGTCGAGCGAATCCGTTGCCGAACTTCCTTCTTCCTTCGTGCTACCAGCTAGACTTCACAACACCGGGCAAAAGACCTTCGTGAGCCATTTCTCGCATCATGTTGCGAGACAGTCCGAAGTCACGATAGTAACCTCTGGGCCGTCCAGTTGCCCAGCAGCGGTTCCGCAAGCGAGTCCGCGAACTGCTGCGAGGTAGCTGTTGCAGTTGGCGGTGAATCGCCATTTTGTCCATCTGATTGGTAGCTTGGTCAAACTGGTCTTTCAGGTCTTCCCGCTTGTCGGCGTACTTGTCTACGAGTCTCTGGCGCTTTTTCTCGCGCTCGACCATGCTCTTCTTAGCCATAATCTGTTGATATCCTTAGATAAATCACAATCTACTATTTTACTATATTTTGGTGATTTCGGATCTCTTTTATTTGAATTATTTCTTTTGTTAACAAGATTTTTAGCAACAGGCAAGATGCCTGTTCCACAATAACTCAACATTTTTAGCAACAGGCAAGATGCCTGTTCCACAATAACTCAACTTTTTTGTGGTACAGGCATCTTGCCTGTACTTAACCTTGGTGCAACACCAAACTATTAGCAAAAGGGTACAAATCTGCAATAACTCAACATTTTTGTGGTACAGGCATCTTGCCTGTACTTAACCTTGGTGCAACACCAAACTATTAGCAGAAGGGCACAAATCTGCAAGTTCGCAAATATTGCAAACCGGATTTCTCGCATTACAAACTGCCCTACCGTGATAAACCAACCGAATCGACCAATTTTCCCAATCCGGCTGCGGCAACAATATCATCAAATCCCGCTCGATCCTTGTAGGATCGGTATGTTCGGTCAATCCCAACCGCTGAGTCAAACGTTTGACGTGAGTGTCTACCGTCACGCCCATATTAATACCAAAAGCGTGAGCGAGAACGACATTAGCTGTTTTGCGGGCAACTCCGGGTAATTCTAGCAACAGTTCCATCCGCTGCGGCACTTGATTGTTAAATTTATTGACGATCGCCTGACAAGCACCTTTAATATTTTTAGACTTATTGCGGTAGAAACCAGTCGATCGCACGAGACTTTCGAGTTCTTCTAAATCAGCATTTCCCAAAGCAACCGCATCGGGAAAACGCTCAAACAAAGCCGGCGTTACCAAATTTACTCGATCGTCCGTACACTGAGCCGAGAGAATCGTCGCCACCAGCAACTGCACGGGAGTTTCGTAGTTGAGAGTGCAAGGAGCTTCTGGATAGAGGCGTTTGAGGCGAATCAGAATTTCTAGCGATCGTTGTTTTAAACTTAACTTTTTAGTCATTAGTCATTAGTCATTAGTCATTAGTCATTAGTTATCAGTCATTTACAAAAGATTAGGGTCGATTCCCATTTCGCGGAGTCGAGCTTCTAAAGCTTCCGATCGCGATCGTTCTTGTTCCAGCAAAGCTTCTGCTTGCTCGGCCCTTTGCCGTTCTTGTTCGGCCCTTTGCTGTTCTTGTTCAGCTCTTGATTCTGCTTGCTCTCGCAGTTGAGCGAGTTCCACAAAACTTACAAATGGCGCTCCGTTAGGTCCGAATATTTGTAGTGCGGTTTCTGATAGTTGAAACCGCACTCCTAGTCTGGGACTTACCCAACCGTCCGCCGATTCTACAGCTTCTAATTCTTGGTCTCGACGCTGCCATATAGTTAAATCCACTTGTTCAGGGTTGTACAAGTAATATTCTTCCACGCCGTAGCGTTCGTAAAATTTGAATTTTTGAATCATCGGAGTTAAACGGTTTCCCGGCGACAAAATTTCAAACACGACTTGCGGCGGAATGTTATCTTCGTTCCACTGTTGGTAGGAACCTCGATATCTTTTCGGTCTGCCAAAGGCTACCAGCACATCTGGTGCTTGAGCAAGTTTATTATTTCCTTCTACTGGATACCACAGTAAGTTACCCGCCACAAAAACATCAGCAACGCTCGCAAATAACAGTTCTAAGTTTTCTTTGATCCAGACGATTAATCGAAACTGTTCGGTATTATCTGACATGGGTTCTCCGTTGTCATCTGGGTAGACGATTTTTGATTTCTCGGGAGATTGCAGTTGTGTAATCATTGCTTTTTTCCCCAAATTTAACGATCGAATATTAGTCATTAGTCACAAGTGCTGTAATGACTAATGACTGTTAACTGTTAACTGTTAACTGTTGACTAATCTTATTGGTTATTGGCAACAAACAAATAACCAATAACCAATAATCAATAACCAATAACAACCAACTATTGACTACTGACTGCTGACTATTGTTGCCGAAAATTGCCCATCAAATCGAACCCAGCCAAATTAGCTGTATCCCGAATAATCAAGAAAATTCCCAAACCCAGCAACAACACCAAACCCGTCTGCATCACATTTTCCTGAATCCGGTTCGGTAAAGGTTTACCCCGCAGTCCTTCTATTAATAGAAAAGCTAGCTGACCGCCATCTAAAGCAGGTAAAGGCAAGATATTAATCACAGCTAAATTGACGCTAATTAGCACAGCATACTGAAACAAACTCGCAGCATCCGATTTGGCAATCCCTGCACCAATGGCCACAATCGCCACAGGCCCGGACAACTTGTCGGCAGTCTGGCTGAAATTGCTAAGTAACTGCCCGAAACCTTGAACCGTCAGCAGCACAATCCGCTCAAATTCTTTGGCGGCCTTGCTAAACGCCTCTACAATTCCTGCCCTCTGCCGCACGACAGTGCCGTTAGAAGTTAGCTGCACGCCAATGCGACCTTTGCCGTCGGGGGACTGTTCGGGAGTTACTGTCACCAAAAATTTTTGTTCTTGGCGCTGAATTTCCAACGCTAGGGGTTGGTTGGGATGATCTTGGATTGCTGTGACCAATAATTTGATTGCTTCGCGGGAAGCGCCCAATTCCTTGCCGTCAACAGACAGAACAACGTCGCCCGATCGAATTCCGGCTTGTTTCGCGGCAGAACTGACTTCTGCGGCGACTTCCGGGACTTTAACTCCCGGTAGGTAGTTCATTTCTGCCGCGCCGACAGTGCCCAATTGCACCACCAGCAGGAAGTAAGCAAAAACTAAGTTGGCAATTACCCCAGCACTAATGACGATCGCCCGATCGAGCACGGGGCGATTTTTGAGCAAATTCGGGTCATTTGGGGGAATAGTGCTGTCGGGATCGTCGTCCGGGAAACCCACGAAACCTCCCAGGGGAAAGGCGCGGAGGGCATATTCAGTTTCCGGGCCTTGGTACTTCCAGAGGATGGGCCCGAAACCGATAGAGAAGCGGTTGACGTGGATGTGTTGAAGTCTCGCCGCCAGGAAGTGGCCGAGTTCGTGAACGACAATCAAGATACCTAAAACTGCGATCGCTGCCAAAACTGACATGAAGGATTCCACTAACACTTTTATTTGACTTTGATTTATTTTAATATCTTTTTAATATCGGTGGCTTCGGAGCGGCAATTTTCAGTCAAACTGGAAGGTGGAGTTTTTGTCGGAAGTCGGGGGCGCGGAGATCGACCCGACGCTGCCAAACCGATCGCGCTATCGTACCTGAGTTTACCTCTAAAACCAATTCCCATTACCAATTCCCTATTACAAATTCCCCATTACCAATTCCCAGTTACCCATTCCCCATTATGAAAGACACTTCTTTGAATATTATCGCTATTTCTATCTTTGCCATCACCGTTTCAATATTGTTAGGGCCCCTATTCAACTTGCCAGAAGCCGTACCTGCGATCGCCACTTTTTGCCTGTTGGGGCTAGCTACCCTTGACAGTTTCCAGTGGCAAGGTCAAGGCGGTACTATTTTATTAGATTGGCTGGGGGGAACTTCCAAACAAAAGCGCGATCGTATCCTTCACCACGAAGCCGGACACTTCCTAGTCGCGTACCTGTTAGGAATTCCCGTAACCAGCTACGCCCTCAACGCTTGGGAAGCTTTCAAACAAGGTCAAACAGCCCAAGGCGGCGTCCGATTTGAAGACGAACAATTAGCATCTCAACTGCAAAACGGCACTCTTTCCTCCCAACTTTTAGACCAATACTGCACCGTGTGGATGGCCGGAATAGTCGCAGAAAAATTTGTTTACGGCAGCGCACAAGGAGGAGCAGAAGACCGCACAAAAATTAGTGCAATCTTAACACAAATGCGCCGTCCCAGTTCCGAAATCCAACTCAAACAAAACTGGGGTTTGCTGCGAGCAAAAAACCTGATCGAAAGCAACAAATCAGCTTACGAAGCCCTAGTAGCAGCAATGGAAAAAAGAGCAACCGTCCCTGAGTGCTGCGAGATAATCCAGCAAAATTTGTAGGAGAAAGAATACGCACTCTTGCCTTATAAACCCGGTGTTTTTGTATATTTGTTACTAAAAACCCAGATTTTGCGTAGAAACCGGCTTTAAGAGCGTAAATTTTATACGGATTCAAAATTCATGTCAGAACCAAAAAATTTTGCAACAACACTGCAAACAGCGAACCCAAATCCAGAAAAATTGCTGTGGCTGTTCGGTTTCCGCATCGACCCCGAAACCGAAATACCGAATCTATATACTCTAATTGTCTATGGAGAACAAGAGCTGCCTTTAGTAGCCGGCGGTCAACTGGTATTTTTTACCCGTCCAGAACTAGCGATTAACGCTCTCCAATTGTGCGATATCGATGTCAGCGAACTGGAAAACTTACCCACACAAATAGACGCTATTTGTGACATAGCAGAAACGCTTTACTTGCTCGATGCCGAAGATTTTGACGAGTCAGCTACTATCCTCAACTGTTTGAACCCGCTTTTAGATTTAGTGAAAGCTACTTTAATACCGATGCCAACTGAATACAAGCGCATACTTTATGATTTTGCAGATCATTTGAATATTGAGGAAGAGTTTGCAAGTTTTTTAGACGCAGAAGATATTCCGCGATCGGAGATTGTCAATGCTATTTTGTGGTGTGTGGGAGCAATTACAGCAAAATCTCGATTGTTGACCGAGTAATTTAAGAAAAACTAGAATGTGAATCGATAATAGATAATACCGCAAAAGGAAATTGTGCCAGGACTCTAACAGAGGTACGCTTGTGGACTGTAGAGGAATATCGCCGCATGACCGCAACTGGCATTCTCTATCCCGATGAACGAGTTGAATTAATTGACGGGCAAATTATCTCAATAAGTGCAAAAAATCCTCGCCACGCAGCAAATAATCTCTGTGCAGCCGACTATCTGAGAAATCTGCTGGCAGGACTTGCTTTAATTCGCATCCAAGACGCGATCGCTCTAAGCTATAATTCAGAACCAGAACCGGATATTGCTGTAGTCCAAATCGACCCCCGGCTGTACCAAGATTTTCATCCCGCACCAGACAATATTTTATTATTAATAGAAATAGCTGACACGAGTTTAGAAACAGACCGCAGGCGGAAAGCACCGGCTTATGCTAAAGCGGGAATTACTGATTATTGGATACTTGATGTTAACACGCGGCAAGTTTATGTTTTTCGCGAACCGGGCGAGGCAAACAACCGACAAGAAACAGTATTTAATGAAGATGATGTTTTGTCAATGCTGGCTTTTCCAGAAATAGAAGTTCAGATTTCGCAACTGTTTCCTTAAGTAGGGGCAGGTTTTACCAAGAATAATTGCCTAAGACCAATAATCTCGTAAACCTGCCCCCACCAACCTATCAATTACCGATTACCCAATTATCAATTACCAAATCTTCAGGGTCGTCCCGATCGCTACAAAAAACTTAGTATTAGGGCGTAGCGTGAGTTATACTCCTACTGGAAAGACTGTGACTGCAAAAACATCCCGAAATCAAAGTTTATGAGCAACACTTCCCCGCCTCAACCAGCCGCCAAGAATCCCGCAACACAAAAACTTAGTTTCTCAACAAAATTAGCTTACGGGGCCGGCGACCTCGGCCCGGCAATTACCGCTAATGTTTTGGGATTTTACCTCCTAGTTTTCTTTACCAATGTCGCTGGTTTACCTGCCGGCTTAGCCAGCAATATTTTGGTAGTTGGCAAGGTTTGGGATGCCATAAATGACCCGATTGTGGGGGTTTTGAGCGATCGCACTTCTCACCCTTGGGGCCGCCGATATCCTTGGATAATATATGGTGGCATTCCCTTCGGCATATTCTTCTTATTGCAGTGGATTGTACCTAGCACGGATCACACAGTGTTATTTTGGTACTATGTTGCAATCAGCATTTTGTTCAACACCGCCTACACGGCTGTCAATCTTCCCTACACTGCCCTGACTCCAGAACTTACTCAAGACTACAACGAACGCACTAGCCTTAATAGTTTTCGGTTTGCTTTCTCAATTGGCGGCAGCATCTTTTCATTAATCTTAGCTCTAATTATCTTTGCTGTATTTCCAAACAACCCGAATCAACAATATTTCTTATTAGGTGCAATCTCTGGAGTTATCTCTGTCTTGCCTTTGTACTGGTGCGTTTTGGGAACTCGCAAGCACGTCGCAGCCCAACTATTAGAAAACGCAGAACTAGATAATTCTACATCCTTGCCACTGAAAGAACAGTTGCAGATTGCATTTAGCAATCGCCCTTTTTTGTACGTGATTGGGATTTATCTTTTTTCTTGGCTGGGAGTGCAGTTGACTGGTACTATTATTCCCTACTTTGTTGTTAACTGGATGCAACAGCCACAGTACGTTTTTAGCTTGGTTGCGATCGCAGTTCAAGGCACTGCATTAATCATGCTATTTGTTTGGAGTAAAGTCAGCGAGAGATACGGCAAAAAAGCCGTATATTTTATGGGCATGAGTTTGTGGATTATTGCCCAAGCTGGACTGTTTTTCCTCCAACCAGGACAAGTATTGCAGATGTACCTATTAGCAGTCATGGCAGGTGTCGGAGTTTCCACGGCTTATCTAATACCTTGGTCGATGATACCGGATGTGATCGAACTCGACGAACTGCAAACAGGAGAAAGACGCGAAGGCGTTTTCTATTCGTTTATGGTACTGCTGCAAAAAATTGGATTGGCAGGGGGTTTGTGGTTGGTAGGCCAAGCATTAGAAAGAGCTGGATTTCTATCTACAGTTCCCGGACAGCCAGCACCCGTACAGCCAGAGTCTGCACTGTTTGCGATTCGAGTTGCGATCGGGCCGCTGCCCACAATTGCTTTAATTGCTGGCATGATTCTTACATATTTTTATCCCATAACCCGCGAAGTTCATGCAGAAATATTGTTAAAACTGCGAGAAAGAAAAGCACAAAATCAGTAATTGCTAATAATCAGTAGTTGACAATTAGTAAAATCGAAAAATAACAACTACCAATAGCTAATCCGAGCGAGATCAATAGCAATCCTCCCATCCTGTGCCAACTCTTTTTTTTCTTTAACAATGTGTCATCTTCTTATTGTATCGGTTAATTCAAAAAAAGCCCGTTGCGCGTTTCCCCAAAGGATTGCTATAGCTTGCTCGGAGGGCGAATCAAAGCGATAGTTTTAGTAATAGCCCCGGAACGCAGAAACCTAGTTTTTTTACGAAAATACATAAATCGCGCAGCGCCATCCGCCCCGGTAGAAAAACCCCGAATGCTTGAGTTGTTCGAGATGTCGATCGAGTTTGACAACACAAATTATTAATTTTTATGTCCTTAGTACAGTAGTGAGAGTAGTTTGTGATAAAGTCGCGGCGATGAGTAAGTCTATAGACTTAAGCAGCCATCCAGCTCGTTAAAAAGTTTATAATTAAAATAAGAGACAGATTTTTATCGAAAATTGATTCGATTAGTTGCAGTTCCAAATATCTACTGAATTCTGCTAATTATATCTACCTAAATGGAAAATGCAAAACTTTTTAGCCGATCGGTTAGCGGGTAAGTTAACAAGTGCCGCTGCCGTTGACCGAGAACAGAAAAATGGCATAGATGACAACGCAATACCACCGCAAGCGGCCGCTGAGGTGTTACGGCAAATTGTAAAATTTTGGTAAAGTTATTGAACGACCAAGGACGAAGCTTAGCGACACCCCAAAAAGTCGCCATAGCCCCCCTGAGACCCTAAATACAAGGACAACACAGCAGACAGAAATGCAGTCGGATACAACTCTCTCTTCACTTAGTAAAAAAAATTTGCTGCCGACATAACATAGGGATTTAGTTATTTTTGTATACTATGTGAAAGTTGTGAGAACTATTAGAAGGAAGTGGAACCGACCAACCAAGAATTTCCTGTGATATCCTTAAGTCAATGGTGAAAGTATCAACCAGAAAGTCCGCACAACTGAGCTGATTTTACCAACAAAATCTCAAAGAGGTCAACATGGAAAGAGAACAGGATGCTCATATCGTACCAATTAGCAGCCAGAGCAGACAGGTGCAGCAATTTTCCGTTGACGAGGGAGAAGAATTAAGCGCACAGCCTCAGAAAGGATTGAATCTAAAGCCGTTGTTGAGGACTTTTCAGCGAAAAGCCCTAATCATTATTGGGATTATAGGTCTAGCAGGCGCTGGAGTTACTTATCAGATCAAGGGAGGTAAGCAAACATATCAAGGCGATTTTCGGATGCTAGTGGAACCCGTGACAACGGAGGCCAGAATTGCTGACCCCGCTGCCCTAGCCAATCGCGGCGAGGGGGGGGCAGTGCCTAGTCGAGAATTTTTTAGTTTGGACTACGCAACTCAACTTCAAATTCTTCAAAGTCCTCAGATGCTGTCGGCTATTGTTAAACAAGTCCAAAAACGATATCCAACATTTACCGAGGAACTTCTTCAAAAAGGATTAGTCGTTTTGCGGATAGGAGAAGATGAGACGACGATTACTAAAATTTTGGAAGTTCGCTTCATGGCGACTGACTCTCAACTAGTTGAGTTTGTTTTACAAGAAACTAAAAAGAAATATTTAAAGTACAGTCTTGACGAACGCAAGAGTAGCATTGGTCAAGGTGTTAAATTTATTGAAGACCAGCTTCCGGGACTCAACAAGCGCGTAAATAACCTGAAGTCCGAGTTACAGGTGATACAGCAGCAGCAAAAGATTACCGATCCTAAAGAACAAGGCGCGCAATTGATCCAGCAAGTTCGCACCGTAGAAACTTTAGAGTTAGAAACTCAAAGGCTGTTGCAAGAACAGAAAACGCTGTACGCTAACTTGCAAAAACAATTAGATTTTACACCAAATGAAGCTATTGCCGCTTCAGCTTTAAGCGAAGAACCTCAATATAAAGATTTGCTGACCAAGGTTAAGGAAGTAGAAGGTCAGATTGCTGTAGAAACAGCTCGTTTTAAATCTGCTAACCCTATAGTGGAAGCTTTAGAGCGCAAGCGGGCAAATTTAGTAGCTTTGCTAAACCAGCAAACCGATCGCATTTTGGGCCAAAATTTAGCAGGCACGGCAGCCAATCCTAAAGTTCAGAATTTTCAAAATTCGATTCGCATAGGCTTGATTAAACAATTGGTTGATACTGCCAACCAAGTTCAAGTCTTAGAAGCTCGCAGTCAGGCAATCGGCCAAACTAAAAACGATTTGAACCGAGAAGCAAGAGAATTTCCCAGCATAGCTCGCCGCTACAACGAACTGCAACAGCAATTAGAAATAGCAGCCCGCACCCGCGATCAACTTTTAAGTCAGCGGGAAACTCTCCGCGTCCAAGCAGCTCAAAGCCAAGTACCTTGGGAAATAATTTCTGAACCCCGGATACCGCGAGAGCCTAATGGCAAATTGATTCCAGTTGCATCAAAAAATAAAAACAAATTGGTGATGGGAGTTGTTGGGGGGCTAGTGTTGGGTCTGGGAGCAGCTATCCTCATTGAAAAGTTGCGCAATATTTTCTACTGTGCTGATGACGTTAAAGATGCGGTCGAAGCGCCTTTATTGGGAGCAATTCCTCTGGACAAAAATGCTAAAAGATTTCCGCCTTCTATTGCTAATTCCTATGCTTATCTTGAAGGAAAAGAGGGTAATAAGAAAATTGCTTCGGAATTTATAGAAGCTTTTGACTCTCTTTATACTAATATCCGCTTTCTTTCTTCAAACCGAACAATTAGCTCTTTGGCAGTTGGTTCGGCTACAGTTGGCGAAGGCAAATCTACCGTTGCTTTAAACTTAGCTCACGTGGCAGCGCTGGCGGGTCAACGCGTGCTGTTAGTAGACGCGAATTTGCATTCGCCCAGCCTGCACTTGCTGTTGGAACTGCCTAATGTCAAGGGATTGAGCAACTTGCTCGACAATCAAAACGAACCCAATGAAATTATCCAGCGATCGCATCTAGCAGATAATCTTTTTGTATTAACTGCCGGTCTCCCTCATGCCGGTACTTCCAGACGGCTGGCGTCATCTCAGATGCAGTATTTAATGGAAGAACTTCAGGCAAAATTTGACTTAGTTATCTACGATACGCCGGCGCTGGTTGACAGTAAAGATACGAATTTTTTAGCGGCGCGCACCGATGGAATACTGCTGGTTGTAGCAATTCGCCAAGTCAAGTTTTCTGTAGTCAAAACAGTTGTGAGTCAATTAGAAAATTTTGGCATACCCTGCTTGGGCACAGTTGCTAATCATGCCACCAAAGGCAAGAAGTATCAAGCATCTAAATCCTCAGTTGTTGAAGAGAAAAATGAATATTTGAACTTTTCACCAGCAGCGTCTGGCATCCGCAAACTAGCTCCCAAAAAAGAGTGAGAGCAAAAAATATGACCCCACCCCAAAATGGATACCGTGCCACGTACTCCTGTCGTGGAGATCCCAAAATTTTAGGCTCTTGTTCAAGCTCCAGATTCAATGTTGCAAGTAAATCTAAAATCGTTCTCCTCTAGCGCTCACGCCGAAGTCTAAAATCTAAAATCTAAAATCTAAAATCGACTGACGGCGGACTAATTCCCCTCCGGCTTGGTAGGAAATGTGACAATAAAATTAGTCCAGCCATTGCTGCTTTCAACCTCAATTTTTCCCTGCAACTGTTCGACAAGTTTTTGAACCAAAGCTAAACCCAAACCTGTACCTCCTTGTTTCCAGGGGTCGGCGTTGGGAACGCGATAAAATTTCTCAAAAATTCGAGGTAATTCCTGTATCGAAATGGAGGATTGATTGCTGAGTGTAAATTCGATTTCGGCAGGAACATCACTTGCTTGTCGCGGATTTTGCCCTTGTCCTCCCTCTTCCCCGACTCCCTTTTTGCACTCAACTTTCAGAGAGATTTCGCCGTCATTGGCAGTATATTTGCAGGCATTGTTGAGGAGTTCTGCAAAAATTCGTCCCAAACTAGCGCGGTTGGAACTGATCGTGGGGAGGTGGCGATCGCACTCTACTCGCAAATGCTGGTGACGGTTGTGGGCGCGGGTGTAAAACGGGTCTATAATAGTAGGCAGCCAGACTTCTAAGTTTACTGGTTCCAGATCGATCGGACAAGCTGCTGTTTCGAGCCGCTGCAAATCCAGCAAAGCATTAATTAAATCTGTTTCTCTAGTACATTCTGTTTCTAAAATTTCTAAATAAATCTGACGCCGCTCTGGTGTGGGAGAAATTTTCAGCATATGAATAGCCATTTTCATATTAGCTAAAGGCGTCCGCAGTTCGTGAGAAACTGTGCTGAGAAATTCATCTTTTAGGACGTTTAAATGCTGGAGTTCCTGAACTTTTTGCTGCAATTCGGCGGTGCGTTCTTGGACTTGGCGTTCGAGGTCGGTGTTGAGGTTTTGGACTTGCTGATAGAGTTGGGCTTGCTGAATGGCGATCGCGATTTGAGTTGCCAGTTGCAGCAGCAAATCCACTTCCGAAGGCTGCCACTGCCGGGATTCGGAACACTGATGGACACACATCATCCCCCACAAATTGCCGTCTTGCAAAATTGGTACAATCAAATAAGCTTTGATTTGCGCTTGCTGGAACCGCGCATATTTTTCGGCGCTCAAACGGGCTTGGTCGATGTCGGGGACGGCATAAATTTCCTGTTCGAGCGCCGAAGCAGATTCTTGCCAAATATTATCGGGCAGGATTTCTCCCAAGATTGAAGGCCAATTTTCGGCAACGGATTCTGCCACTACAATGCCGGAATTGCAGGACTCTAAATGCAGGATTGCTACTCGGTCAGCTTGCAAAACTTGGCGGACTTCATCGACGCTGGCGTTGAGAATTTCTTCGAGGTTTAAGGATTGGTGAATCCGCAAGGAAATGTGAGTTAACAGCCGATCGCGCTGCAATTGTTCGTGGAGTTTGGCTGTCCGTTCCCGCACCTGCTGTTCCAGTTTGGCGTTGCGGCTTTGCAGCAGTTCCACTTTTTCGGCTTGCAGTTGATAAACCGACTGCTGCAACTGTTTGACAACTCGGTACATTTCTGTCGGGTCGAGGACTCTGAGCAAGCTGGTCTGAGTAATAATTCCCAACAGTTCACCGCGCCCCCCGCACACGACCAACCGCTGCACTTGTTCCTGCTGCATTTGTTTGTGCGCCGTCCACAGAGAATCGGAAGGTTGAAGAAATTGCAGGGGAGTTCTCATGACTTTTTGAGCTGGGGTTTGGTCGAAATTTAGTTCGAGAAACTGTGCCTGCACGATGTCGTATTCGGTAATAATTCCCAAGGGTTTGTGAAAGGAATAGTGAAAAATGGAGGTATAGTCATCTTTGGGCTTCTCCATTGTTAATTCTGTGTTTTTTGTAATGACTACGCAACTGACTTGATGCTCTGACATCAGTTCGGTTATTCTTTTGAGCGAAGCGGTGTGGGGCGCTGTAATTGGCGTAGTCATCAATTCAGCTACCCGCCGCAGTTTGAGAATATTTGAAGGCTGCAATACTTGGCGAATTCTTTCCCGCGTCAGCACTCCTACCAAGTGGCCCAATTGATTGACTATCGGCAAATAGCGAATCTTGTGCTGGCGAAATAAGGATAAAGCGGCGAACACGTCTTGGTCGTCGGATTCTGTGAGGGAGACCGACACCGGGGACATCACTTCGGAAATTGGTATTTTGTGCAGGGCTACTTTGTGCTGGCTGTCTATTTTGCCAGAAGCTATCAGCCTCACTAAGTCGGCGGGAGTTAATATGCCCCTTAACAGCCCGCGGCTGGGGTTGTCGGATAAATTGCCTGTGGTAATAGTCTGCTGGTTCTCCACAACGAACACGCAGCGGGCCCGCACCTTTTCCGGCGCTGATGTTTCGGTCATCGCCCCCCGGTCTGAGGGTACAGGTGTTTTGACTAGGGGACAACTGTTTTGCAACTGACTCATCAGGGCGATCGCCACTGCTAAGGAAGTTTCTGGCCCGGCAGTTAGGGGGTACCGGTCGATCGCTTGTTCTAAGGCTGAGGAGTACAAGGGCGGGTGGTAAAAGGGCATAGTTGATTGCAGGTTGTCAGAGGGCGGCTAACTATCGGGCAAAGCCTTGGGGAACGGCAGAAACACCTCGCCTGTGCTTGGGATTTAAATAATAGACTTTCTTATTTATTATTTCCACGCAATCTCAGCTTTAGATTAATGGTGTCACTGATTCGCCATCTCACCGATCTCAAATCTTTGGGCGGTTTTTACTGCCTCCTTTTCTCCTGAGACTCCCCTATAATCAAAATAACCCGAATGTAAAGTTTTACTACAAGATTTATCCATAATGACAACTTTAAGCTTAGAGCAAATTGCCGCCAAGTTAGAAAGCCAAAATTCAGCCGATCGAATGGTGGCTTTGGCCAACTTGCGGAACGTGCCTGCTGCAGAGGCGGTGCCTTTGATTAAAAAGGTGTTGAACGACGAAAGTTTGCAAGTGCGATCGATGGCTGTGTTTGCTCTCGGGGTAAAACCGACAGCAGAGTGCTATCCCATTCTAGTCAAATTGCTAGAAACAGACCCGGATTACGGCATTCGCGCTGACGCTGCAGGCGCTTTGGGCTATCTGGAAGATATCAGAGCTTTTGATGCTTTGGTGCGGGCTTTTTACGAAGATACTCAATGGCTGGTGCGCTTCAGTGCTGCTGTTTCTTTGGGAAATCTCAAAGATCCCCGGGCCCGCGATGTGCTGCTGAAAGCTCTCGACAGCGAGCAAGTGGTGATCCAGCAGGCGGCAATTTCGGCTTTGGGGGAAATTAAAGATATTGGGGCGATCGATCGCATCCTCAATTTTGCTCAGTCGGAAGATTGGCTGATCCGCCAGAGGCTCGCTGAAGCTTTGGGCAATCTGCCGAGTGTTAAAAGCGTTTCGGCTTTAAAATACTTAGAAAAAGATAGCAATTCTCAAGTATCTGAGGCGGCAACTATTTCTCTCGATCGTTTGTCAAAAGCAGAAGCGTGACATAAAACTTTTAGTAAGTTGAGAAACCCGGTTTATTGAATAAACCGGGTTAATCCTTATTTTAGCCATCTTAATAAAATTTATAGA
Organism: Microcoleus sp. BROC3; assembly: GCF_036702515.1. Taxonomy (NCBI): domain Bacteria; kingdom Bacillati; phylum Cyanobacteriota; class Cyanophyceae; order Oscillatoriales; family Microcoleaceae; genus Microcoleus; species Microcoleus sp. BROC3. The sequence goes on along the minus strand of NZ_JAUBTQ010000018.1, from coordinate 78,350 downwards.
GTATTCAGTAAAACCAGAATGTATTATTTAAGCTGCGAGGCTAAATCGCAAGTTAAAATAGTTGTCGATCTCCTTTAACCCAAACTAACCATGAATCAAGCGCCCAATCCCTTTAACTCAAATCCCTCCAATCCGCTAGACCCCTTGGAGCAAGAAGTTGACGATCAAGGTGAAGCATTGCCGAGACAGTACCACCCGGCCACTAAAAAAACTCTGCAAAAAGTCTTTATTATCCTGGTAGTTGTCGGGGCAATTATTGGGGGAATTCTGTCTATAGGGGTGATTTCGCTGATGCAGAAGGCGGGACTGACAGATGTGCCGGCAAGGGTACAGAATCCTAAGTGAATGGGTGGGTTGAGCGTACCTGAAGCGATCGCCGAGCCTTAATTATAGTATCGTTCAATATCGTGCCCATGTTGCTGGCGCGAAATTAAGATGCGATCGCTCGCCTAGTACCCAAAGAAATCTTAATATTTTCCTTATTTTTTTTGATGCAAGTGTGTCTCTACAATCAAATTCGGTGCTGTAGCGGCCCGGGCCAAAAACAGTTTTAAATAAACCACACTTATTCTGAGTAAGAGAATGTTACTTATTGCCCTATTTATCGCCACGTTTTTTTTAGCATACTGCAATGGTGCTAATGATAATTTTAAAGGCGTGGCGACACTGTTTGGCAGTCAGACGACGAACTATAAAACAGCAATTGGTTGGGCAACGATCACAACTTTTGCAGGTTCAGTATTTTCTATTTTTTTAGCAGAAACGCTGGTAAAAAGCTTTTCGGGAAAAGGCCTAGTTCCAGACGATATCGCCAATGCCCCAGATTTTCATTTGGCAGTCGCGATCGCTGCGGGTTTAACCGTTATTCTTGCTACTTTAACTGGATTCCCTATTTCCACAACTCACGGTCTTACAGGTGCCCTTGGCGGTGCAGGTTTAGTAGCAATTGGTACTCAAGTTAATTTTACTGCATTGCAGAAAAATTTTCTAATGCCTTTGTTGCTGAGTCCCATGATTGCGATTTTATTAGGAGCTTTAATTTATGCGCTGTCTCGCTACCTGCGAGTTTATTTAGGAATCCAGAAAGAATGGTGTATTTGCGCTGGTCAAACTCAACAAATTATTCCCATTCCCCAGCCCGATGCAACTAACATACTCAAGTGCATCACAACCGCTGATGTCGCGGTCGATTCTTTAGATAAATGCACGCAAAGGTACCTGGGAAAATTCTTACAAATCCCCAGCCAAAACTTAGTGGATGTTTGCCATTTTATGAGTGCGGGAATCGTCAGTTTTGCCAGAGGATTGAACGATACGCCGAAAATTGTTTCCCTCATGTTAGTCGGTCAATCAATATCAGTTCAGTGGGGAAGTTTGGCAGTAGCTTTGGGAATGGCGATCGGCGGTTTATTGAATGCTAAAAAAGTTGCCGAAACCATGAGCAAAAAGCTGACAGCAATGAATACCGGTCAAGGGCTGGTGGCAAACTTAGTGACTGGCTTTTTAGTTATTGTTGCCAGTCGTTATGGGCTTCCAGTTTCTACTACCCATGTTTCGGTAGGTTCAATTTTTGGTGTTGGATTGATTTCAAAAAAAGCTAATGTGCGCGTTTTCTATCAGATTCTACTATCATGGATTTTGACCTTGCCAATTGCTGCGGCAATCAGCGGCTGTGCTTACTGGGTGTTGCATCGGTAAAAGAATTAATCGTTAGTCCTAGAATAGAAAGAGTTCGCAGTTGATTTGGGATTGCCATCAAAGGATAACCCGATCAAATCTAACGGTAATAACAAGAAATCGCGCCGGGAGTTGTTGAATAAAAATTTAAGGGTAATTTATGGTTAAAAATTCTACGATCGCGCCACCTGTTGCAGATAAATCGATCGCTGCTGGCTTTCACGCTCTTTCCGATCCTTTGCGGCTTCAGATTTTGGAGTTGCTGCGGGAACAGGAGTTGTGCGTGTGCGATTTGTGCGATCGACTTTCTGTCTCCCAGCCTAAACTCTCTTTCCACCTCAAAACCCTAAAAGAAGCCGGTTTAGTTCGCCGCCGCCAAGAAGGGCGCTGGATCTACTACAGCCTCAATTTAGCTCAGTTTGTCGCCCTCGAACAGTACCTCGCCGAATACCGCCGCTTCAGCCAGATCCTGCCGGCGCGCCCCTGTTCCGACGCGGGTTAACCCATCAACATTTCTTAATCACTCAAATACTGATATGGCTTCTTTGATGATTGACATATCAATTTTTGTTGATATGATGGGATGGAACAAATTAGTTGAGAGCGATGGATGCAACAGCGCAGAGGTTAGCTTGTGCTCGGCCAGATTGCAGGCGAGAGGCGATCGCCGAATTTCTAGGTACATTTATTTTGGTTTTTGCAGGCACCGGTGCGGTGATGGTTAACAAAACTAGCGCTGGTTCCGTAACTCATTTAGGCATCAGTTTTGTATTTGGTGCAGTAGTAACTGCGATGATTTACGCCCTAGGACACATCAGCGGTGCACACTTTAATCCGGCCGTAACTTTAGGGTTTTGGGCGAGCGGTTTTTTCCCAAAATACAAAGTTTTGCCTTACGTTTTAGGGCAGTGTGCGGGTGCAATCGCAGCTTCTCAACTGCTGCTAATTACTTTAGGTGAAGTAGCAAATCTCGGTGCAACTATCCCTCTCAATGGTAACTGGTTGCAGTCTCTAATTTTAGAAACTGTTTTGACCTTTATCTTAATGTTTGTTATCCTCGGTTCTGGATTAGATAGACGCGCTCACATCGGCTTTGCCGGGATAGCAATTGGGCTAACTGTAGGGTTAGAAGCTGCATTTATGGGACCGATTACCGGAGCGAGCATGAATCCGGCACGCTCTCTCGGTCCCGCTTTAATTGGCGGTATTTGGAACCACCATTGGGTTTACTGGGTTGCTCCTATCTGGGGATCACAATTAGCAGTCGCAGTTTATCGGGAATTGTCTAACGGATTTCGGGATTTTAATTGAAAGTATCATGACAAGTTTTACGCACAAACCGAGAATTTTGTTTCTATACGGCTCGTTAAGAGAGCGTTCTTACAGCCGCTTGTTGGCGGAAGAATCGGCGATAATTATTGAGGATTTCGGTGCAGAAGTTAGGTTCTTTAATCCTCTTGAATTGCCGATTTACGGCAGCGTTCCCGATACTCATCCGAAGGTTCAAGAGTTGCGGGAATTGAGCCTGTGGTCGGAGGGTCAAGTCTGGTCGAGTCCAGAAATGCACGGCAATATTACCGGCATTATGAAAAATCAAATTGACTGGATTCCTTTAAGCATTGGGGCTGTCAGACCGACTCAAGGCAGAACTTTGGCTGTGATGCAAGTTAGCGGCGGTTCGCAGTCTTTTAATGCTGTCAATACTTTGAGAATTTTGGGCCGCTGGATGCGGATGTTTACGATTCCGAATCAGTCTTCGGTTGCGAAAGCTTATCAGGAATTTAATGAAGATGGGACGATGAAGGATTCGCCTTATCGCGATCGCGCGATCGACGTAATGGAGGAACTGTACAAGTTTACCTTGCTGTTGCGGGAGCAAACCGACTATTTGACCGATCGCTACAGCGAACGCAAGGAACAAGCAGCTAAAGAGGCGATCGACGTAGCAAATCGCGCCCTTGAAACATCTAACTAACAACTAACAACCAACAACCAACCAAAACCATGAAAAAAGTAATGTTTGTTTGCAAAAGAAACTCCTGCCGATCGCAAATGGCAGAAGGCTTCGCTAAAACCATTGGAGCCGGCAAGATTGGAGTCACCAGTTCCGGGTTAGAATCAAGCAGAGTTCATCCGACAGCAATTCAAGTCATGTCAGAAATCGGCATTGATATCACAGATCAAACATCAAACCCATTAAGCGAATTCAATGCAGAAGACTACGATGCAGTAATTTCTTTGTGCGGCTGCGGTGTGAATTTACCCGAAGCGTGGGTATTGCGACAAGTGTTTGAAGATTGGCAACTCGACGACCCCGACGGACAACCCCTCGAAACTTTTCACCGCGTTCGAGATGAAATTAAAGCACGAGTTGAAACATTAGTTGACTCTCTAAAGTAAGATTAATAGTCCTACACGCACGAGTGGTCAGAAATCGGGTTTTTTTCTAAGAAGACGCTTTACATCCCGCAAAAACGGCACAAAACCCGGTTTCGTGGGTTTTGATGCGTCCAGAACTATTGGAATTAGTGCTAAATTATGAGAGGCGTTCCGCCGGAACGCCTGTACATTCGTTGCGAGCACAGACCAAAAGGTGAGCAAATGATTCAGACAGCAGTCACGCCTTTCAAAAACAAAATTAACTCAGCTTTAACTAAAAAGCAGATTACAGTTTTACAAATTAATCTCGGCAAACGCTGCAACCTCGCTTGCACTCACTGCCACGTAGAAGCTAGCCCGAAACGAACAGAAGAACTTTCCCCGGAAATTTGCGACCAATTAATTGAAATCATTCGCCGCTTTCCTCAAATTAAAACTGTTGACCTCACCGGCGGTGCTCCCGAAATGCTTTACGGTTTTAAACCGCTGGCGGAAGCTGCCAGGGCGGCAGGTAAAGAGGTAATTGTTCGTTCTAATTTGACGATTTACTTTGAAAAAGGTTTTGAAGATATTCCCGAATATTGCGCCCAGCACCAACTCAGAATTGTGGCGTCGCTTCCCTGCTACCAAGCTGACAATGTGGACAAAATGCGCGGCAACGGGGTTTTTGACAGTTCGATTCGGGCGCTGCAAAAGCTAAATCAGTTGGGATACGGAAAAAACCCAAATTTAACTCTGGATTTGGTGTACAATCCACAAGTGCCGGCAACAGACAAGTTTTCGCTAACACCGGAACAAGGCAAGTTAGAGCAAGATTACAAGATTTATTTAGCCGAACATTTTGGGATTTGTTTTAATCAATTGTTCGCGATTACTAATTTGCCTGTGGGACGGACTAAGTTTCATTTGGAACATAAGAAACTGCACAAGCTTTATCTCGGGTTTTTGGAGGATAATTTTAATCCCGGTACTCTGGAACATTTAATGTGCCGCAACGAATTGTCGATCGACTATTTGGGCAATGTCTACGACTGCGATTTTAACCAAATGGAAAATCTGCCAGCGAAAACTGGCAGCGGGGAAAAGATAACTGTTGCTAAGTTGCTCGAATCTGGCAGTTTAGATGTGATTCAAGAGGTGCAAACTGCTGCTTATTGTTATGGATGTACGGCAGGTTGCGGTTCTAGCTGTGGCGGTACTTTGATTTAGTTTAAGGGAAAAGTTGCGCTTGATATCATCAATCGGATGAATACAGTAGGGACACGGCAGTGCCGTGTCCCTACCCTGGAAACGACGGTGTATGCAATGAATGAATGGGGAGTTTAGGTAATGAATGATTCGCGATCGCCCGATGAAAATCCGCCAGCATCAAACAGGTGGAAGCTGATTTTAGGGATTGGTTTAGCTGTGGCTTTGATTGTGGCGGCAAAGTTTTTTAACTTCCAAGGAATTCTGAAAAATGCCCTGGAGTCGATCGGCAATCTCGGCCCGTGGGGCCCGGCAGCTTTTATTCTAATTTACATTGTAGCAACGGTTCTATTTATCCCCGGTTCTTTGCTGACTCTCGGTTCTGGGGTTTTGTTCGGAGTCGTTGGCGGTTCGGTTTGTGTTTCCATCGGAGCGGTTTTAGGCGCAACTTGCGCTTTTTTGGTAGGGCGGTATTTAACTCGCGACTGGGTTTCCAAACAGATAGAGGGCAATCAAAAATTTAAGGCGATCGACTCCGCAGTTGCCTCTGAAGGATGGAAAATTGTGCTGCTGACGCGGCTTTCTCCCATTTTTCCATTTAATTTACTTAACTATGCTTTTGGAGTCACGCAGGTATCTTTAAAAGATTATTTTTTGGCATCTTGGATCGGCATGATTCCCGGAACTGTGATGTATGTTTATATCGGTTCCCTGGCCGGGAGTTTGGCTGCACTCGGATCGCCAGGGCGATCGCGCACTGCTGCTGAGTGGGCTCTCTACGGAATTGGTTTGCTAGCAACGATCGCCCTCACCGTTTATGCAACCCGCTTCGCCAAAAAAGCTTTAGACGAAAAAATTTCTCCTTGAAGCCACATCACAAATTAGTCAAACTGTCAATAAGTATTTACCTCTATATTAGAATACATTGCTAATTTAAAAAACTCCGTATTTTCTCTGTGTTATTTACAATTATTTTGTTATACAAACGAGATAGATATTAAAGATATCGTAAAGCACAAACCTCAAATAGGTAAACCGAAGGTCGAAATATAAAATTGATGCCAAAATAGAATGCGAGCGCCCAATCATAAGAAAAATTGTTTGCACTCAGGAATGCAAGTCATACCATTTTAAATTTTAGATTTTAGATTTTAGATTGGGAATGACTGATGACTAGCAGGGTTGGGAGCACCGATCTGCAGTTGCATTATTTTCTGAAACTGGTCTCACGACTTGGCTGATATTAATTCTGCCGAATGACCAATACCGTTTGATGAATTTGATTCGGAGAGAACATTTGATGATGCAAAACCCAGCAAATCAAGCCGGATCTGTGTCTGCGCCGCCGCACCAAACAAAAAATCTGCGCCGCTTTTGGCAAAACATCAGCAATTCTGCTCAATCGCGGTGGCAGCAAGCGCAGAGTCTTTGGCAACACAGACGGCAGCGCCGCCATTTGCTGACCCTGCTAATTCTTGGCACCACCGCTTTAACCATTAGCACAACTGCTTGCATCAGCTATTTTTTTGTGCGCGGACTAATCCTCGACAATTTAAAGGAAATAGCACTATTAAAACTAGAAAAAGGCACTGACGAAATCGACCGCTGGCTCAGCACTCGCAAAGCAGAAATAGAAACCCTTGCTTACGATCCTACGGTTAGCACTCTCAATTGGAAATTAGTCGAACCCAGGTTGCAAGGAGAAATATACAGGTTAAAAGAGTATTTTATCCTGTCATTAACTCAACCCGACGGCTCATTTATCAACACTCTAGGCAACCGCGCGAACAGCAAAGACCGCCAACACTTTAAAAAAGCAATGGCAGGGCAGCTCAACGTTTCCGACCCGCTGATAGGCCGCAGTACAAAAGTTCCGACGATCATCATTTCAGCTCCTATTTGGGCCTTACCTCCCGCTCCTAATAAAGTAATTGGAGCCCTATCGGGCAGCATTAAATTAGACCGAGTAACATCTGTCGCTAACAGCTTGCAGTACGGTTCCGACAGTTATGCTTTTGCGCTCAATTCACAAGGAGTGCCAATTGTTCATCCCAACAATAACTTAATCGGAAATATCGACTGGCCGGCCCCAAGCTTTTTAAAGTCACAAGACCCCGCACTCTCCACAATTGCGCGGCAGATGATCGACCGCCAGAAGAACATCGAACTGGTAAAAATAGATAACAAATGGGTGTATGTGGCCTATGCTCCCCTCAAGGAAGTTAACTGGTCGATGGCTTTAGTAATTCCCCGCGAAAATATTGAATCCCAACTGCAAGCATTAAATTTGCTGACATCCGTAGTCGCCGGACTGCTCGTCCCGGCAATGCTAGCAGCAATTTGGCTAATTTACTCCTCCGAAAACAATCGCGCTCAAGCGGAGCGAGAAGCCATGCTCAACCGGATTGCCGGACGCATTCGCGCTTCCCTAGAATTAGACCAAATCGTGCAAAGTACAGTCGAAGAAATAGTAAGTTTGCTGCACCTAGAACGGGCGGCTTTTGGTTGGTACAAACCACAAGAAAAAATGTTACAAATCCTGTGGGAATGTTGCCCATCTGATTCTCCGACGCCAGCTAAAAAGTTTGAGCCTTACTTTGTCGGAAATTTGTCAATACCGAGTGGCCAATGCGAGCCAATTATTCTTTCGAGGGACACTTGGGCGGAGCGTGTAACTCAACCGCTCGAAATTAAAGCTAATAGCTATTTAGCCGTTCCTGTCCAGACTCAAAACCAGCCGCAGGGTTATTTAATTTGCAGCCACGCTACTCATTGGCTTTGGAGCAAGGAGGAAATCCAACTCTTAAAAGCGGTGGCCGACCAATTGGCGATCGCAATTACTCAAGCTCACCTTTACAGTCAAACCCAAGACCAAGTAAAACTGCTTAATAGTGCCTTAAATGAACTGAAAAAAACTCAAACTCATTTAGTGCAGAACGAAAAAATGTCATCCCTAGGTCAAATGGTGGCTGGGATAGCGCACGAAATCAACAACCCCGTTAACTTCATTTCGGCTAATTTGCCTCACACTAGCAAATATACTAAAGATTTATTAGAGTTGGTGAGTTTATACAAAGAAGCCTTCCCAGAGGTGCCCCAGGAAATCGCAGATTTTAGCGAAGAAATCGAGTTAGAATTTATCGAGGAAGATTTGCCGCATATATTGAATTCTATGAAAATAGGAACCGAACGCATTCGCAGCATAGTTCTTTCTTTACGAAACTTTTCTCGCCTGGATGAATCTGACAAAAAGCTAGCGGACATTCACGAAGGTATAGAAAATACCTTGCTGCTGCTCTCCAACCGCATTAAAAATAGAATTTATATAGTCAAGAAATACGGAAAAGTGCCTTCAGTCGAGTGCTATCCCTCTCAGCTCAATCAGGTATTTATGAACTTGCTGAGTAATGCGATCGATGCCTTGAACGAGATCGATCGCCTGGATAAAATTATTACTATTTCCACGGGAGTAGTTCGCGAACATGGCGGTAAATTTCTGAAAGTGGCGATCGCCGACAACGGCCCCGGCATTCCCGACAGCGTTAAAGACCAAATTTTTAACCCATTTTTTACTACTAAAGAGGTGGGCAAAGGCACGGGTTTGGGGTTGGCAATTAGCTACAAAATTGTAGTAGATGGACACGGCGGCAGCATCACAATTTCTCGACCTCCTGGCGGGGGTACGGAGTGTTTGGTAAAAGTTCCTATTACTAACGAGAAGTAATACAATTTGAGATTTGAGATTTGAGATTTTCAAAGGCATGATAAAACAAGCTTTTTAAGCTGGTATACAGTTGCATTTTTTGGAAAAACTGGTATAAGAAGGAAGTGGAAAGGAAGCCCACGGATTTTGTAACGGAGGTAAGGGCTAGAAGGAAGAGGGAAGAGGGGCTAAAAAGTTTTAATTCATGCTAAGTTGACGGCCGTTGGCTAAAATTAGAAGAGTTTTTGTTAAAGGAGTTTTATGGCTGTTGGCAAGGATACAATTTTCGAGCGCTTTTTGTCGCCCCTGATTCGACTGGCGATCGACGAAGAAGCACTGAAACGACTCTACGAAGGTATCGATTGGGAAACAGCGGGCGATCGCTACCGACAACCCAACTTAGTTTATCCCGAATATTACAGCAGCCAAAACTTTCACGGCATTAAAGGTGGCTACCTCAACCCCAGTGCCGCCGTTTCTTACGATCCCATTACCCAATATGTTTTGCCTCCCCACGAAACAGTCGTCAGGCAATGCTTAATTGACGCTGTGCGGGTGAAACCGCGCCGAATCATCGATTTGGGATGCGGCACCGGTTCGACAACCCTCATGCTCAAGCAAGCCTTTCCCGAAGCGGAAGTTGTCGGCCTGGACTTGTCGCCTTATATGCTGGTAGTTGCCGACATGAAAGCGCAAAAAGCCGGCTTAAATATCCAGTGGTTGCACGGAAATGCCGAAAGCGTTGCTTTTCCCGATGCCAGGTTCGATTTAGTCGCAGCTTCCTTGCTATTTCACGAGACGCCACCTGCTGTATCGCGGGCAATTTTGCGAGAAAGCTTCCGACTGCTGAAGGTTGGGGGACAATTGGCAATTTTGGACGGAAATCAAAAAACTTTGCGGCAAACAGAGTGGCTGACTGATATCTTTGAAGAGCCTTATATTAAGTCTTACGCGGCTGGCAGCCTCGATGCTTGGGTGGGGGCGGCTGGATTTGCGGCGGTGCAAACTCACGAACACTGGTGGACTAATCAGGTGACGCAGGGCGTGAAACCTTTGCCGGGGGAAGATTTGGAACAGGCAAAGGTGGCGAGGGGGTGGAATTGGGGCGATCGAACTCCTGATTTTGATGGCGATTTACCGGGCATTCCAGCTCCGGCTTGATTTATTGTTACTAATACCAATTTTAAAAAGTGTTGCTGCAATCCTCAAATCTTATACCAATTATTAAAAGTCGAAGCGGACGGTAAGGACACCGCATTGGCGTGTCCCTACAGATGCTCGCGTACAATTTATGTGTCACCTTACTTTTAATAATTAGTATAAATTCTTTTTTTCTTCTTCCTTCTTCCCTCTTTCTTCTTCCGGACATCCGTTACATCCGTTACATCCCGTACATTGCTCGTTGCCGAACTTCTTTCTTCTAATGACTCTAAAAGCAGTTTTATTTGATTTTAATGGCGTGATTGTTAATGACGAGCCAATTCACGAGAAAATAATCGATCAATTGATGCTCGATGAAAATCTCCAGCTCAAACGTGGGGAGGTTCGAGAAGTTTGTTTGGGAAGGAGCAATCGCGCTTGCATTACCGCACTGCTCGAGCGCCGGGGACGATTTTTGACAGAAACATACCTCGAGCGACTGCTGCAGCGCAAGGCCCAAGCTTACAAAGCTCAAATAGATACTTTGGAGAAACTGCCGATTTATCCGGGTTTGGCAGAATTTATTGACAAAATTCGGGTCGCCGGACTGAAAATGGCCGTAGTTAGCGGGGCAATGCGATCGGATATAGAATTGGTGTTAGATCGGGCCGGTTTGGCCGCAAACTTTGAGTTAATTGTCGCAGGCGACGACTTGACGGCGAGCAAACCAGCACCCGACGGCTATCTATTGGCTGTGGAACTTCTCAACCAGAAATATCCCGACTTTAACCTGCAACCGATCGAGTGTTTGGCGGTAGAAGATACTTTTGCGGGGATTGAAGCGGCGAAAAAAGCGGGGATTCAGGTTGCGGGTGTGACTCACACTTACCCGTTTCACATGATCCAGCGCCAAGCTAATTGGACGGTGGACTATTTTGCTGATTTAGAGTTGGATAGAGTGGCGGCACTTTGCTCGATCGCCCCCACTGAGCCGGCTGCGGAAAACACTTGACGTTTTTAGCAGTTACGTGCTAACGTAGGTGACTGTCTGCGAACGTGAGAGCAAGCAAGACCTGTAAGCCTTTTAGATTCGGCAATCCCGCATCTAAAATGCTAAATTAAAAGTCAATCCGGGGAATTAGCTCAGTTGGTAGAGCGCTGCGATCGCACCGCAGAGGCCAGCGGTTCGAGTCCGCTATTCTCCATAAATCAGGGGCATTTCTACAGGTGACGATCGCACTTCGCTTTGAGTACGATCGTCACCTGCTTTGATACTCGCCTATTTTATGCGATATACCCTGTTGCCGCCTCAGTTCTAGCATCAATAACCTGGGGAGAACCAGAAACCGGGTTTCTATTTTGTGCCATGACCCGGTTTCTGCCTCACTCCTAGCATCAATAAGATAATTTATGTTCTGAAACCCGGTTTCTAATGTCACACTAATTGCTGAAAAGACGTATTTTGGTGTCTAAACCCGGTTTCAGAACATAATGCAACGGTAGGTAAGCTGCAAAGCGTGATGTCATCAGTCAATCTAAAATCTACAATCTAAAATAATATCAGCCCTGTTTTTACAGCAGTTGCCATCAATTCCCAGAAAAGTTTCAATTTGTCAATAAATAATAATTTTTGTATCTAAAAATACAACAGTCTTATGAACCGAGTCTTAATATCAAGTCGCTATGTGTTATTATTCTCAATCATCTGACTCATCTATTGAAGAGTAACAAGAAAAAATGACAAAGCGATTCGATCGGCGGAAATTTCTTTTATACGGTTCTGCTACCCTAACATCAAGTTTATTTCTAAAAGCTTGTAGAACTCCCACTCCAACAACAACTCCAGCCGCTTCTCCAACACCAACAGGAACTACACCAGCAGCAAGCAGTGGAAACACGATCAAAGTAGGAATTTTGCATTCCTTGAGCGGCACGATGTCAATCAGCGAAAAAAGCGTTGTCGATGCCGAACAATTAGCGATAGAAGAAATCAATAAAGCTGGCGGTGTCCTCGGAAAACAAATAGAAGCAATAGTAGAAGATGGCAACTCAGACTGGCCGACTTTTGCAGAAAAAGCCAAAAAATTGATCGACCAAGATAAAGTTGTCACAGTCTTTGGCTGCTGGACTTCCGCCAGTCGCAAAGCAGTATTGCCGGTATTTGAAGAAAAAAATCATATGCTCTGGTATCCCGTACAATACGAGGGTCAAGAGTGTTCCAAAAATATCTTTTACACCGGGGCGGCACCAAACCAACAAATCGAACCAGCAGTTGACTGGCTGCTAGAAAATAAAGGCAAAAAATTCTTCTTAGTCGGGTCTGACTACGTTTTTCCCCGCACGGCAAATACCATTATCAAGGCACAGCTAGCAGCCAAAGGCGGCGAATTAGTTGGGGAAGATTACATTCCTTTGGGCGGGACAGAAGTCACGCCAATTATTACTAAAATTAAGGCAGCTTTGCCAGACGGCGGCGTCATTTTCAATTCCCTCAACGGCGACAGCAACGTAGCATTTTTCAAACAGTTGCAGGGTGCAGGTTTGGGTCCCGACAAATATCCGTCAATGTCTGTCAGTATTGCGGAAGAAGAAGTAAAGGCGATCGGCGTAGAATATCTTAAAGGCCATTACGCTGCCTGGAATTACTTCATGACTGTGGAAACTCCGGCAAATACAAAATTTGTGGAAGCTTTCAAGGCAAAATACGGCAACGATAGAGTGACTAACGACCCGATGGAAGCAGCTTATATCATGGTTTACCTGTGGAAGCAAGCCGTCGAAAAAGCAGGGACAGCCGACGATTTGGAAAAAGTGCGGGCAGCAGCTTTGGGTCAAACCTTTGATGCACCGGGGGGCACAGTAACGATGGATGTTAACCATCACCTTTCTAAATTTGTGCGCTTGGGCGAAGTGAGAGACGACGGTTTATTTAACATTGCTTTTGCTACACCAGAAGCAGTGAAGCCGGTGCCTTGGAATCAATTTGTCGCTGAAACAAAAGGCTTTGCGTGCGATTGGTCAGACCCCGCAAAAGGTGGCAAATTCAAAGCTTGATAAGTAGGTAATACCAATTTTTTTAAGGTTGGCAATGTATCTTCGATCCCCCCTAACCCCCCTTAAGAAGGGGGGACAAGAGCGTTCTTGCGTCACCCCCTACTCCCCTTAATAAAAGGGAACTGGACTCTTCAAAGTCCCCCTTATTAAGGGGGATTTAGGGGGATCGAGACTCGGCTACCAGCGAGATATACAGAGAGTTTTAGTTCTAAGTTGACATTAATGGGATAAAACCAGCCCCTAATTATCCGCGAAGAAAGTTAACAGACTTGATGCAGGAGTAACAAAATTGGCGATATTAGATGGTTTATTTAACGGCATTAGCATCGGCGCAGTTTTACTAATTGCAGCCCTGGGATTAGCGATTATTTTCGGGCTGATGGGCGTGATTAATATGGCTCATGGCGAATTGATGATGCTGGGGGCTTATACAACTTTCGTGGTGCAAAATGTCTTCAAAAGTATGGGAGGATTCGCTTTTGAAACCTATATTTTATTTGCGATTCCCCTAGCTTTTTTAGTAGCTGCATTGGTAGGACTAATTCTCGAACGCGGAGTGATTCGCTATCTTTACGGGCGACCGCTAGAAACTCTGCTGGCAACTTGGGGCGTAAGTTTAATTTTGCAGCAGTTTGTCCGCAGCGTTAGTTGGGTGCTGGTAATTGGGCTTGCGGTGTTTTGTGTGCTGTTTTTTGGCGGTTTGCGGGTGCTGAAATCTCGCTTGGATTTCGATCGCATTCGCAGCAAAATTATCGCCCTAATTTTGCCCTTATCTTTGGGTATTTCCTGGGCGGTGAGCGCCTTTTTAGGGCAAACTTACAAACTTGCAGTAACTCAACCTTGGTTTGGCGCTCAAAATGTGGATGTAACTGCACCGAAATGGTTGCGGGGCGGCATACCGCTGGGCAATTTTCAGTTGCCATACGCCCGAATTTTTATTATTGTCCTGACCGGAATTTGTTTGGCGGGAATTTACCTATTTTTGCAGCGTTCTGTGTGGGGACTTCGCATTCGCGCTGTGACGCAAAATCGCAGCATGAGCGCTTGTTTGGGAATTCCTACCGAACAAGTAGACGCGCTGACTTTTGCTTTGGGTTCGGGGTTGGCAGGTGTGGCTGGGTGCGCGATTAGTTTGATCGGTTCGGTAGGGTCAAATACCGGACAAAATTATATAGTCGATACCTTTATGGTGGTGGTTGTGGGCGGTGTCGGCAAGATTGTGGGGAGTGTAGTTGCTGCGATCGCGATCGGCACTGCAAATTACCTGATCGGTTCTGGAACATTAGCAATAATGTTCGCTCCAGTCAAGCCTTTAGCCGACTTCTTCACATTTTTCGCCACAACCAGCATGGCAAAAGTAATGGTATTCGCCTTAATTATGGCTTTTCTGCAAGTGAAGCCGGGAGGGATTTTCCCGCAAAAAGGGCGGACGGTAGAAAATTAAAATTTACAACTGCGAGTGTACCGAAAAATGCAGAACAAACATCAAAAACCCTGGCTAAAAGAAGCGGCAATTGTCAGCGCGATCGCCCTCACATTCATCTTACTCATCCCAGGAATACTCCCCGACGTTCGGCTCAATCAATTGGGGCGATTTTTAGCACTAGCAATTGCCGCCCTCGGCATAGACTTGATTTGGGGATACACGGGTTTGCTCAGTTTAGGGCATGGGGTGTTTTTTGCGATCGGCGGCTACGCCTTCGCCATGCACCTAAAATTGCAAATTCCCCCAACCGCCAGCAGTCAATTGCCAGAATTTATGAACCTCTACGGCGTTACCGAACTCCCCTGGTTTTGGCAACCATTTTATTCATTTCCCTTCTCAGCATTAGCAGTAGTTCTCATCCCCGCCCTCTTGGGTGCACTTTTAGGTTATTTAGTATTCCGAAATCGAATTCGAGGCGTTTACTTTTCAATTCTCACCCAAGCAGCAACCATTGTATTTTTCAACTTCTTTAACGGCCAGCAAAAACTAATTAACGGCACCAACGGACTCACCGACTTTAAAACCCTGTTCGGAGCCACAGTCAATGACCGAGATACTCAATATATTTTCTACATTCTCACCATACTATTTTTAGCAGCAACTTACGCCCTCTGCCGATGGCTGACCAGCGGGCGTTTCGGCCGCCTGCTAGTAGCCATTCGCGACGACGAAGTGCGCCTGCGTTTCTCAGGTTACAATCCCACAGGCTACAAAGTTTTAGTCTTTGCAATTTCCGCCGGTTTAGCCGGGATTGCAGGCGCATTATTTACCGTACAAACCGGAATTATTTCGCCAAAAGCAATGGATATTGCCTTTTCAATTGAAATGGTAATCTGGGTCGCAGTGGGAGGCCGCGCCACATTATCGGGAGCAATATTGGGAACACTGCTAGTCAACTTTGGCAAAAGTTTCTTGAGCGAACAATTCCCCGAAGTTTGGCTATTTTTCCAAGGTGCGCTATTCCTCATAGTAGTCACAGTGCTGCCCGACGGCTTAGTCGGATGGCTGCAACATCAAGGTTTCGGCCAAATCCGCAGGTTGTTCAGAAGACCGAAGTACGCATCTACTTACCCCAGCCTGGAACAAGACCCCCAAGTGCAGCTCGAAAAAGAAGAACTTGAACATTGAGTGCAAAAATATCGTGTAATTTATAAGTAGGCTGACATAAATAAATTTCACCTACAACAGACAAACAAAGCAATCGCAATAGACTTGACAAACGCTGCGTTTATCTCTGTCTGAGGAAACGTAATATATATGTACCTACTTAGATATTCGTAGCAAGTAGCTTCGTTCTTTAACTTGAGGGGCAACATATGGCAGATATTATTGACTACAAAATATACGGCGACGATTTGCAACTCATCGAGATTGAACTCGACCCCAAAGAAGGCGTCAGGGCTGAAGCTGGAACCATGACATACATGGAAGGCGACATCCAAATGCAAACATCGACAGGCGGCGGCTTATTTCAAGGTTTCAAACGAATGCTGACAGGAGCGGGTTTTTTTATTACCACCTTTGTCAACGCCGGAAATCGCAAGGCCCGCGTCGCTTTTGCCGCCCCCTATCCGGGTAAAGTAATTCCCCTAGATTTAGGCCAACTTGGCGGTAAATTTTTGTGTCAAAAAGACTCATTTCTCTGTGCAGCCAACGGGATTGAAATTGATGTAGCTTTCACCAAGCGACTCGGTGCCGGTTTCTTTGGCGGAGAAGGTTTTATTCTGCAAAAGTTGCAGGGTGACGGGCTAGCTTTTGTTCATGCGGGAGGAACAATAGTTGAGAAAAATTTGGGAGTTGGCGAAGTGTTGCGAGTAGACACCGGCTGTTTAGTAGCTTTTGCTTCCACAGTAGACTACGACATTCAATTTGTTGGCGGCTTTAGAAATGCTTTATTTGGAGGTGAAGGCTTGTTTTTGGCAAAGATGACTGGGCCTGGTAAAGTATATGTGCAAAGTTTGCCACTCTCGAAGTTAGCTGAACGCATTTTAGCAGCAGCTCCACCTCCAATGTCGAGCAGTTCTAGCAGTTTTACTTGAGAGTAAACTGTTAGCAAAAAGTAGTAAGTATGGTGTCACGGAAGGGGAGAAAATATCCTTAATAAGGGAGGATATTTGCGATCCGCACCTACAAGGTATCGGTTGTTGTCCATTAGTGAGTTAATTGCTAATTATGAATAAAAAAGTTTTAGAAATCGAAAACTTGACTGTTAGTTTTGATGGTTTCAAAGCCATCAACGGTTTAAATTTCAGTATGGATGCGGGCGAACTGCGAGTTATTATTGGCCCCAATGGTGCGGGCAAAACAACTTTTCTCGATTCAATTACCGGGAAGGTGCAGCCGACAGAGGGCCGGGTATTATTTAAAGGACAAAATTTACGCAAGTTGTCGGAAGATAGGATTTCGCGCTTGGGAATTGGTCGCAAGTTTCAGACACCGCGAGTTTACTTAAATTTAACGCCACGCGAAAATTTGGAATTGTCTTGCAGCCGCCATAAAAATGTTTTTTCGACTTTGTTCAAGCCTGCTTCTGCTGCTGAAAAACGCACGGTTGCGGGTTTGTTAGAAACAATTGGTTTAGTTGCTAAAGCTGATATTTCGGCGGGTTTGCTTTCTCACGGAGAAAAGCAATGGTTGGAAATTGGAATGTTGGTGGCTCAATCTCCTGATTTGTTGTTGGTAGATGAACCTGTGGCGGGTTTGACTGATGAGGAAACGGTGTTAACTGGAGATTTGCTGATTTCGCTGGCCCAAAGTCATTCGGTGTTGGTAATTGAACACGATATGGAGTTTGTGCGGCAAATTGCGCGGCAGGTGACGGTGTTGCATCAGGGTGCGGTTTTGTGCGAGGGGACTATGGATGAGGTGCAAAATGACGATCGGGTAATTGAGGTATATTTGGGAAAACCGGAAGAGTAACAAGAAGGAAGTTCGGCAACGGATTGTGTAACGGATGTAACGGATGTAAGGGATATCAGGAAGAAGGAAGTTCGGCAACGGATTGTGTAACGGATGTAAGGGATATCAGGAAGAAGGAAGTTCGGCAACGGATTGTGTAACGGAGGTAACGGATATCAGGAAGACGGAAGACGGAAGAAGGAAGAAGTTATTTGTTAGTTGCTACTATTTTCCAGACCCAATTACCAATTAAAAACTATGCTACAAGTTTCTAATTTGAATGTTTATTACGGCGAAAGTCACATTTTGCGTGATGTCGATTTAAGCGTCATGGCGGGGCAAATGGTTTGCTTGATCGGCCGCAACGGTGTGGGCAAAACTACTATGCTAAAAACGATTATGGGGTTGCTGCAACCCCGCAGTGGCACTATTGCTTTTGGCGGAGAATCTATTGCTTCTAAGTTGACTCACCAGCGGGCTAGATTAGGCATTGGTTATGTGCCTCAAGGGCGTGAAATTATTCCACGTTTGACGGTTAAAGAAAATTTATTGTTAGGTTTGGAAGCGAAACCAACCAAAATCAAAAATCCTGAAGTTCCTGATGAAATTTTTGAGTTATTTCCGGTTTTGAAAACTATGCTCGATCGCCTGGGAGGTGATTTGAGCGGGGGACAGCAGCAGCAGTTAGCTATTGCTAGGGCTTTGATGGGTGAGCCGCAGTTGCTGGTTTTGGATGAGCCTACGGAAGGGATTCAACCGTCTATTATTTTAGACATAGAAGCTGCGGTGCGCCGCGTAGTTGCGACTAGAGGAATTTCTGTTTTGTTGGTGGAGCAACATTTGCATTTTGTGCGGCAAGCTGACTGGTATTATGCTATGCAAAAAGGCGGAATTGTGGCTTCTGGAAGCACTAGCGAGTTAAGTGATGAGGTGATTCAGAGGTTTTTGGCTGTTTGATTCAAAAGGAAGTTCGGCAACGGATTCGCTCGACAGATGTAACGGATGTCAGGAAGAGGGAAGCTGCAAGCTGGAAAGGAGGAAACGAGGCAAAGCCTCTAGATATTTATTCCCAGGCTCTGCCTGGGAACAAGGAGGCAGAGCCTGGGAACAAGGGATTCCGTTCGCCCACCATCCCCACTTTGTTTGACAAGAAGCGATTTCAATCGCGCGGGAAACGAGACTATATTATTGATTTTTTCTGCCGTCGGGCATGGTGGTGCCGGCCATACTTGCTCGATCGATACTAGCGCCATCTATATTAGCATTGCGGAGGTTGGCATCGGAAAGATTGGCATCTCTCAAGTCGGAAAATCGCAGGTCTGCACCGTCGAGATTTGTCTTTGTCAAGTTAGCTTTTCTGAGGTTAGCGTTGCTGATTCTCGCTCCTACTAATTCGGCTCCGCTTAAGTTGGTGCGAGCTAGATTGGTGTTGACAAAATCTGAGATCTCGAAGCGACTACCGCTGAGGTTGGCATCTGATAAATCTGCTCCTGTAAGGATGGGATTTTTTAAGTTAATATTAACTAATTTTACGGCTCGGAGGTCGCAGCGGGAGCAGCTTTGAGTTAGCAGCAGCGTTTCGACGTTGGCGTTGATTAGGTCGATTTGTTGCTGGGAGAAATTTTCTGCAAATTCTGGGGAGACGTAGCCGAGGTTTTTGGGGTCGTCTGCTTTTGGTTGGGGTGTTTGGATTGGTTGGGGTGTTGGGATTGGTTGGGGTGTTGGGATTGGTTGGGGTGTTTGTGGTTGGGGTGTTGGGATTGGTTGGGGTGTTGGGATTGGTTGGGGTGTTGGGATTGGTTGGGGTGTTTCTATTTGCCCGATCGCACTTAGTTGCAGCCCCACCTTCGGCAGTTCGAGAGTTGCTGCAAAAATTAGCAGGGCGATCGACATTATTGTGAGTTTTTTCATAAATAACTTTTTGTTTGCGAAAATACCATTTATATGGTATAGTAACTCGAAAAGTGAACACCCTACATTTCGCTAAATAAATCAAAATTTATATAAAAAACTTCGGAACCATCAGGTGCGCGAATTAACTTTTCTATTACCGGAGGCAGTTCCTGTTGACGGTACAATTGGGGAATTTCGCAGAACCTTTCTTCTGAAATTTCCAAAATTTTTGGCATATTAGGAATGGGAATTCCCAACCGATCGCTCTTATTTAAGCTGCAAATAATCAGGTATTTGCAGTCAGCAATGCTTCGACTGCTGGGAAATATTTTAGATAAATTAATC
This sequence comes from Microcoleus sp. BROC3, assembly GCF_036702515.1. Taxonomy (NCBI): domain Bacteria; kingdom Bacillati; phylum Cyanobacteriota; class Cyanophyceae; order Oscillatoriales; family Microcoleaceae; genus Microcoleus; species Microcoleus sp. BROC3. Next base: position 58,587 of record NZ_JAUBTQ010000018.1, on the reverse strand, counting down.
AAGGTAATTAGTTCTTCTTGGTGTCGCACTAAACTTTGACCGTTATTTAAAAAACCGTAGGCGTGAAAGTCTTTAACAACGCGCTGCACCCTTTCAATAGGAACTGCATAGTAAATGTTCCCCAGTTCAAAGGAAACAAGTTTTCGAGGTGGCGTTCTGAGAGTGCCTTGTTTCTTGCTGCGAAAGCGGCGATTGTAATTGGCGTGAGTCATTCTATTTTAGATTTTAGATTGAAGATTGAAGATTGAAGATTGAAGATTGAAGATTGAAGATTTTAAATTTTAGGTTGAAGATTGAAGGTTGAAGATTGAAGATTGAAGGTTGAAGATTGAAAATTATTTGATTTGAGTAGGTTGGCATTCGGCACGTTACCGTTATTGGGGATTACTTAATGTTTGATTAATTTGGGGATGGCTTCTAAAAGTTGGGCTTCGCTGTAAGGTTTGGTGAAATATTGGTTAGCACCTAATTCCATTGCCATTTGCCTGTGTTTTTCGCCGCTGCGCGAGGTCAGCATGGCTACGGGAATATTAGCAAACCGGTGGGTCGATCGCATCGATCGCAATAACTCAAATCCATCCATCCGGGGCATTTCAATATCCACAATCGCCAAACTGCAATCGAGACCGTTTTGCAACTTTTCGAGGGCCTCCATGCCGTCTTTCGCCTGCACCACCCGGTAGCGAGCCCGAGTCAGCGTCATAGAAAGCAATTGACGAATAGTATAAGAATCGTCCACCACCAAAATCAGGGGTGCTTGACTCGAACTCGGTGGTAACTGGGACGCTTTACCGGAAACAGGGGCTATCGAAGTATTTGCTGAAGATTGACCCACCAAATCGTCCACATCCAAAATTGTTACGACTCGGCCGTCCCCCAAAATCGTACTCCCCAAAACCCCGCGAGGCTTAGACAGAGGAGGTGGCAAGGGTTTTACCACAATTTCCTGCTGGCCGATCAACCGTTCCACGGCCACCGCCAGCATTCCTTCGCTAGAAGCCAAAACCAGCACCGGAATGTGGTCTTGAGTCAAAGGGTCAGGAGAGGGCGCATCCGGCCCCAAAATGCTGTATTCGAGCAAATCTTGGAGTCGCACCAAACGAATAAATTCCTCCCGCCACCACAGCATGGGCTGATTCCCAGCGGTGTGAACTTCCGAAGCTTTGATGTGGAGAATTTCCTCAACTGCATCCAGTGGCACGGCTATTTTATTGCGATCGGTCTTCACCATCAAGGCCTCAGTAATCGACAGCAGCAGCGGCAGTTTGAGGATAAAACTCGTACCCTTTCCCAGGCGAGAGTCAACCTTCACAGTTCCGCGCACCGTCCGCAAATTAGCCCGTACCACGTCGAGGCCGACCCCCCGGCCTGAAAGGTTGCTCACTTCTTCGACTGTGCTGAAACCCGGCCAAAATAGAAAATCGTAGAGTTCGGCAATGGAAAATTCTTGAGCTTGTTCCTCCGTCGCCAAACCCTTATTCACAATTTTGCGGCGAATCATTTCCGGGTCAATGCCTTTCCCGTCATCGGCGACAGTAATAATAGTTTGGCCGCCTTGGTGGCGCGCTTCAATTTCAATTTGACCGCTTGGCGGCTTGCCTATTTCCTGCCGAACTTCGGGCATTTCGATGCCGTGGTCGAAAGCATTTCGCACTAGATGTACTAAGGGGTCGCGCAAGGCGTCGAGCAAACTTTCATCAATTTTTGTATCGCGTCCCAGCAGCAGCAGGTTGACATCTTTATCGTATGTGAGACACATATCCCTGAGCGCTCGCGGCAAGTGATCGACGGCTCGGCTGAAGCTAACTACTCGCAACTGCATGACGCGGCTGCGGAGTTGTTCGGTGATGCGGCGCAGTTGGTCGGTACTGCGCTCGAATTTCATCGCTAAGGTGTCTAATTTGGTGGCGGATTGAGAAATTGCTTCGGCAGTTTCGATGACTTCTGTGGCTGTAGAGTGGAACTCTGTATAACGATCCATCTCTAAGAGATCGAAGTGAGAATTTGCCTGAGAGGATTTGCTGTTAGCAATAACTGGGAATTCTGTTTCTGGTGCTGAAAGTTTCCCGATTTCTGGGTGGGGATTTCCCAGCTTCCACTCTCCAAAACTCAGTCTGTCGTATTCTTCTCGCAACTGACCGCCGAATTGGTTTAAATCTACGATACTGCGACGGATGCGCTTGACTTCGCCGCGCAGTTCGGATTCTTGAAGTTCCAAATTTGTACGGTTGATGACTAATTCTCCGACTAGATTCACTAATTCTGTCAAGCGTTCCAAGTCTACTCGGATTGTTGGCCTTTGCGGGTTGGGGAGTGGGGGAGTGGAGGAGTGGGGGAGTGGAGGAAAAAGGGGTTTCCGATGTTTCCGATTCTTCTGATTCCTGTTCGGGTGCGGGGGAGTTTTGGGGGATTTCGATCGCCTTTCCTTCGAGTAGCTGCAGGCGTGCGGTTTGCAAGTTTTGGGCGATCGCCCAACCCTCGGACTGCAACCGTTCTACAGTCAAGTCTGCAGAGTCGATCAAATCTCTGAGGGGTTCGGCGACTTTCCCAAAATCGGGCAATTGCAGCATTCCAGCCAAACCGGAGAGTTGATAGTAAACCTGGTTGAGGGCGGTCACGCTTTTTGCCAAATCTGCCTCCGAAGCTTGGGAAAGCTCGGTTTCCAGGCGATCGAACACTGGCGGCAACTCATGTTCAAAAATCAATTTTAGGGTTTCCGGGGCCGCCGACTTGCTCATTACCGGAACTGGCGGTGGTTGTGGCGGGCCGTACTGACGCTCTAACTGAGCTTGGATTTGGGCGATCGTCTCCAAGTTTTCCTTTCGATCGGGAGTGCTGACACCCGAGTGGTGAATTGATTCGGCTGCAATCCTTTTGAGAGCATCCACCCCTTGCAGTAAAACCGTCACAGTTGCCGGTTCCAGGGCCGACAAGTCTGTGCGATCGCGCAAAATGACAAAACAGTCCTCCAGCCTGTGAGCCGCCGCCGACAGGTTGTGAAAGCCCAACATCGAACCCGCACCTTTAATCGAGTGAGCCGCCCGAAACATTTCTTTAACTGCCGCTTCTCGCTCTTTCAACCCGGCAGCTTCCATCGCCAATAAGTTCGTCTCCATCGACTGGAGAAACTCTTGGGTTTCTGCGGTGAAAGCATCTATTAATTCGTTTAACTCGTCATCATTCATATATATGAGTCTGTTTTCTTTTGGCAGTTGTCTGTTGGCTGTTTTTACATATATGATGTCCGGTTAATTGACTGTAATTGTTGTAGGGGCCGGTGGACGATTATCTATAACTTGACATTCAGGATAATCGCGAACCCGCCCAAACCCCAATGATAGTTATTAGTGATTCGTATAACAGTTAACTGTCAACAGTTAACTGTCAACTGACTAAGGGATGAGAATTAAATAAAATCCACTTTTCATGACTGTTGTGGGATGGGCGTCCCGCCCGTCTATCGGGGACGGGCGGGACGCCCATCCCACAAGAAAAAAGGGAAATTATTTAATTGACGATCCTAACTGCGGAAATTCGCCACCGACTTTTGTAATTTACCAACAGAACCGGAGAGATCGTCCAAAGATGCTTTTACATCCGAACCTTTTTGTGCAGTTGTATTCGCAATCTCATTCACTTGCTGCATACTGTTAGAAATTTCCTCAGCCGAAACAGTTTGCTTCGCCGCCGCACGGGTAATGTTCTGCACCAAAGAATTCATTTCCCGGCTCACTTCAATGATAGCATTCAGGTGAGTTTTAGCTTCGCTGGCGAGCTTGGTACCTTCCACAACTTCTTGCGTTCCAGATTCCATTGCCTTCATGACACGGCTGATTTCTTCTTGAATTGTACCGACAATTTCAGATATCTCCTCAGTAGCGCCCGCCGATCTTTCTGCTAATTTCCGCACTTCTTCGGCAACAACTGCAAAACCTAAACCTTGTTCGCCGGCTCTGGCAGCCTCAATAGTAGCATTCAGAGCTAATAAATTAGTTTGCGAAGCAAGTTGAGAAATCGAAGTCACAATTTTCCCAATTTGTTGAGAAGACTCGCCCAAACGCTTCATCATTTTCGAGGTAGAGGCGATCGTCAACCGGAGCCCGTTAATGCCTTCGACAGCTCGATCGACAGCCATACCGCCGACTTCAGCCGTTTGAGAAGACTGCTGGGCAACTGTTTCGGCGCGCACCGAAACATCTCGCACGTCGCGGATCGAATTCACAATCCGCTCGATTTCCCGCATGATGGCAGATATTTTTGCTGCTTGAATTTCTGCCTGTTGGGTGAGTTGACTGGTATTGTTAATCGACTCGCCCGTGGCAGATGTTACCTGTTCGGCTAAAGTTTGAATTCCCGTTACCACCTTCCGCAGAGAACCGATTAAGAAGTTGAAAGAGTCGGCGACAGCACCTAAAACGTCGTTAGTAACTTCCGCCCTGACTGTCAAGTCGCCTTGAGCCGCGCCTTTAATTTCTCCCAACAATTTGAGCACTTGCTGCGTCAGAGAATCAGCTTCAGCTTTGCGTTCTGCGGCCAATTTTTCCAGTCGTTCTTCTGCTTCTTTGCGCTCGGTGATGTCAAAGCGGATGGCGATATATTTGACTATGGTGCCGCTGGTATCAAAAATGGGGGCGATCGTGGAATCTACCCAGTAAAACGAGCCATCTTTGCGCCGATTTTTGATTTCCCCTTTCCACGCCAAGCCGCGAGAAATTGTCAGCCACATTTCTTGAAAAAATGATTTGGGATGGTAGCCGGAATTGACGATGCGGTGGTCGCGGTGCAGGAGTTCTCCCATGCTGTAACCAGATATTTGAGCGAATCTGTCGTTGGCGTAGGTAATCAGGCCTTTGGGGTCAGTTTCGCTGACGATCGCAGATTCGTCGAGAGCATTTTGCCGCGTTTTGAGTTCTTGCAGCAAGCGTTCCTGTGCCTCGGCCAACTGCTGCATTCGCTGCTGGGAAGCTCTTTCCTCGGTGACGTTGCGGCAAACTACTACGCCGCCTTTGAGTGCGCCGGTTTCGTCTTTGAGTGGCCGGCCGTTAATTTTGATCCACAGGCCCTCCGGCTTGCCTCGATGGCGGGTGAAAACCTCTACGTCGTCAGGGGATTCTCCTCGAATTGCCCGCGTTAAGGGGATGTCGGCTGTGGGATAAGGAGTGACTCCATCGGGTAAAAATAAACCGTATTTTGCCGACCACTCGTCGGGGAGAGTATCTGTAGAACCCGTGCCGAAGATCTCTTGGGCGGCGGGATTGAACAACACAAAATTGCCTTTTTCGTCGGCAGCAATTATGCCGTCGCCAATGCTGTCTATTAGCAGTTGCAAGAGATTGCTTTGCTGCCGAAATTGCTCTTCGGAACTGGCTAATTGGGCTGTTGTTTGTTGCAGTTGCACCATCGCCTGTTTGCTTTCGGTAATGTCGCGAGCGACTGCATACATGAGCTTTTGTTCGGTTTCAGGTCGCACTTTCCACGACAGCCACTTGTAGGAACCGTCTTTGCAGCGGTAGCGATTTTCAAAGAACTGTACTTCGCCGCCATCGTATACTTTTCCCGCTTCGGCTGTGGTTTCTTGGCGATCGTCTGGATGGACGAAATTGATAAAAGGTTGGTTTTCCACTTCTTCTAGGGTGTAGCCGAGGGTTGTTTCCCAAGCGGGATTGAGGCGCTTGAATTTCCCTTCAAAATCTACAATACAAACCAAGTCTAGGGAAAGGGTAAAAAATCGATCCCGCTCTTCTTCTGCTTTTTTGCGATCGGTAATTTCGATCGCCACACCGCCGACACCGATGGGTTTGCCGTCAGATCCTGGTAAAGGAAAGTAAGAAGCCAGCCAATCCCGCACGATACCGGGCTGTTTGAAAGTTGAACCGGATACTTCGATATTCAAAACTGGTTGGTTGGTGGCGAGAATCTGCTGCAACATCGGCTCTAGGGTATCGACCCTTTCGGGTACAACTTCCCTCAAGGTCTTGCCGAGGTGTTGGGCCACCGACGGCCCAGTAGTTTCGGCAAAACTTTCGTTGATTTGCAGGAACCGCAGTTGGTCGTCCAAGATACACATTGAAGCCGGGGCGGCTGTGAAAAATGCGTCAAAGCGGGTTTGACGCAAAACTAATTCTCGTTCTAAGGCTTTGCGATCGCTGATGTCGCGAGCTTCGGAAATCAGCAGCACGACTTTGCCGCTGTCGTCTACGATCGGCTTGAGGGAGAAGTCCACAGTGATCGCAGCACCCCCAGCAACGAGCACGTCGGCTTCGTAACGGACTACCTCGCCGGCGGCGGCTTTTGCGAGCGCATCTTGCACTTTTTGCTTGGCTTCTGGGGAAATTTGCCACCACAGATTATCTGCAAACTGCGTGCCTACGAAGTCTTCGCGCCCCAGTCCGGCGACGGCGAGGGCTGTTTGGTTGGCTTCCAAAACGGTTCCGTCTGGTTTGAGCAGCCCCACTAATTGGAACGATTGATCGAAAATGGCTCGGAACAGTCTTTCGCGATCGCGCAGCATTTCTTCTGCGCGTTTGCGATCGCTGATGTCGCGAGTAACTGTAGCTATGCCCACTGGCGAGCCGGTTTCTGGGTTTTTAACGGTAAATAGGGTGAAATCAACGGGACAGTTTTCGCCGGTTTCAAAGTTCCTCAAGCGGAATTCGCCCTGCCAAAAACCGTCTCGCACAGTAGCCGGCAGGATTTCTTCTTTTAAGCTTTTAGCATCTTCTGGTGTTAGGAAGTCATATAGAGTTTTGGTTTTGACTTCTTCAATATTTTGCAATCCGGCTAGTTTAATACCAGCCGCATTCAGGTACGTTGTGTCTCCCTCCAGGGTAGCCGTGCCAATAAAATCAGAGCTGCTTTCTACGATCGAAATCAATCTTTGCTTTTCGATTTCGGCTTGCTTGCGCTCCGTAATGTCGTTGTTGGTTTCTAAAATTGCTTTGGGTTTTCCCTGTTCGTCTCGCTGCAAATTCCAGCGACTGAATACGGTGATTTGGGCGTCGTAATTGGTAGTGTGAATTAGTTCTCCTTCCCAATAATCCTGCGCTTCTAACTGTACCCAGATATCTGCTAAAGGCAAGGAAAAAATGGTGTGCCATAGAGTATGGGTTAGTTTTCCCAAGGCTTCTTTTTTTGTCCAGCCGTACATCCGTTCGGCTCCTTGATTCCAATAATTAATCGTGCCGTCAATATCCCGAACGATCAAAGCGTCGCTGGCGAGGTCGAGCATTTGCAAGTTCTGCTCCAAGGCTTGTTCTACGCGCTTGCGTTCTTGAATGTTGCGGGCGATCGTTGAGATAAATTCAAGTTCTGAATTATTGGATTTGTGGGCAACAATTACTTGAGAAACTGGTATTTCTTCGCCGTCTAAACTCTGCCAAATTGTCTCGCCACTCCACACCCCGTCCCGGCAAGCTGCGGGGATGCCGACGTTCACAAGAGTGTCGATACTTTTGGGGGATGTCAGGTCAGAAATGCTGATTCCGGTTAAATCTGCGTGCTGGCCAACTCGCAACATTTCTCTGGCGGCGCGGTTGAGATAAATGGTGCGCTGTTGGGCGTCGGCAATGGCTACCCAGTCTGTTGTGGTTTCTAAAATTGCTTTGAACCGCAATAGTTCTTGTTCGGATTTGCGACGATCTGTGATGTCGCGCGCGAAGCAGAGCATTCCTAAAATGTTGCCTTCTGCATCTTTGAGAGGCAATTTCTGGGTGTCGAAGGTGTGTACTTTGCCGTCGGCTAAGGTGGCTAAGTCGTTGGAACCAGGCGCGAGGTGGTTGCCGGCCCGGAAGTTTTGGATTTGGTTCTGGGAATCGGTTTCTGCCTGGAAGTTGGCAAAGATTCGATCGACCGATATGCCGATTTCTGCGTCGTCTTTGCCGATAATTTCTGCTTGAGTTTTGCCGAAGGCGGCGGCGAAACCTGCATTGACTAGGGTGTAGCGCAAGTTTCGATCTTTGACGAAGATGCAGTCTGGCGTAGCGTCAATGACTGTGCGCAGCAAGTTTTGGGAGCTTTCTGCTTCTGCTAGTGTCTGCAGCAGTTGTTCTTCGACTTGCAGGCGCTTGGTGATGTCTCTAATGGCGCAGACGAGAATTTTGCTGCCGCAGGCATCTACAAAGGTAGATTTTTTGGCGCTGAAAAAGCGGGTGTTTCCTGCTGCGTCTGTGATGGTTTCTTGGATTCCGCTGTTGGTATTTGTTAAGAAAACTAATTCGTCTTTTTCTCTATATGTGTCTGCTTGCTCTTTGGGCAAGAATTCGTCGTATGATTTGCCAATAAGTTCTTCTCTGCTGCGACCTATGTATTGACAAAAAGCATCGTTTAATGTTAAATAGCGGTGCTGTTCGTCTTTGACGTAAATCGGGTCGGGGATGGTGTTGAGGACGTTGTTTAAGAATTGTTCTGAGGCTTTTAATTGCTCTTCGACTGCGGTGCGATCGCGAATTTCTTCTTGCAATTGTGCGTTAGTTTGCAGGATCTGCTCGGTTCTTTCATTCACTCGCTGCTCTAGTTCTGCGGTTAGCTGCTGCAATGCCACTTCTGTCTGTTTGCGCTGGGTAATCTCGCGGCCTTCGGCGAGGATTTGAAATACTTCTCCTGTTTTATTGAACAGCGGCTTAAACGACACGTCAATTACTGTTACTTGGTTGTTGGGGCCAGTGATTTCGTATTCTTCCCGAACAAACTTGCCGGTCGAGACTTGTTTAATATTCGTTGTTAGGCGCTGCTGGTTGGTTGGGGATGATGCCCACCAAGGTGCCAGCCAAAATTTCTGCCCCAGCACTTCTGATGCTTGGAAATCTCCCAATTCTAGCGCTGTCTGATTTGCTTCGAGCACAGTACCGTCTGGCTCCAATAATGCGATCAGTTGAAAAGCTCGATCGAAGATTGCCTGAAATCGCTGGGTACTTTCGCTGAGGGCTTGTTCTGTTTCTTTTTTAGAGTTAAGGATTTGGGTGGAACCTACTAAGAAGTCGTAGCGGTTGGACAAACTCAAAAAAGCGATCGCCGGAATTACAGTTATCCAATCGGACACGGTTTGCACCACCGGGGAGTGTGGCAGTCCCAGGTATTCGGCGGCGTGGCCGCTGTGACCGAAAGCGCAGCTCCAAAATATGCCGGCTGTGACTGTGGCGAAGATGTCGAACCCGAATTGACGGTTTCGCCACAAACCTAAGGTGATCAGCGAGGCGATGGCCAAGTAACAGAAACAAATGATGCAATTAGCAACTCCAGCTATCAGCGATTGGGAGAAGTCAGGCAATGTCAGGGTGAAAGTCGTGGCGATCCAAGTATAAAGAAGTTCGATCATAAAATTAAGAATGGGCAAATAAGCTGCGGGCAATTGTTAGTTAAATTTATTGATGGAAAGCGGTTGCTGATTTACCTGTATTCTGGATTTTTACCAGCGTTCGGAATGGGCGATCGCTTCTACATCAACAATCATTAGCAAGCGTCCTGCGGAATTGTACAGACCTTTTAAGAATGGAACTAGGTCGGGACTGACATCTAGTGCTGAGACAATGCGATCGGGATTGAGAGCTAAAACTCCTTCGACGCGGGAGACGGCCAATCCCATCCGCATTCTCGACAATCTCACGTCTCGCGGATCGGGCGCTTCCACCACTAAGATGCGGCTGCTTGAGTGGTGGGTGTCAACCGGATCGAGCCCTGTAAACCGTCCGAAGTCTGCTGCTGCTAAGATTTCGCCCCGCAAGTTGGTTAATCCCAGCAAAAATGGCAGGGTGTTCGGAACCGGGGAAATTGGTTGTTCTTTGAGGGAAAGCACTTCTCGCACTGCGTCTAACTCTACGCCGAACAGACTGCCTCCTTGACCGAAGAGGAGAAATTGCTTGGTTCCACTTGCTTGAGTCTCCGCACCGGGGGGAGCCATTATTTTCATTGCTGATTTTTAGTTTCTAGTGTAGCTGACAAATGAGGATGTTGCTTTGGCAAGAAAGCGGAGCGCTCGCGAGAGTTTTTCAGCATCACTTGTTGGGCATCAAATGCTTGGGTGAAATAAATCCCGGGTTTGGCAACGGGGTCAGTCGCTATCATTAAAGGTAAAACTTGTAGGGAATTGTGAAACCCAATTTATTCAACAAAATGGGGTTGCTCGCTATTATGTTTTTCGGTGAAAGCTGCCAATCGCTTTATATTCTGTTTACGCTGAAAGCAGGCGCTGCACGATTTTGACGAGTTGCTGAGGTTCAAAGGGTTTGCTGACGTAAGCGTCAGCGCCTAAATCAGTTCCCCAAGCTTTATCGATCTCGGTGTTTTTATGAGTACAAAATACTACTGGCAAGTGTGCCGTTGCGCGATCGCCCCGCAATTCTCTGATCACTTCAAATCCATTCATTCGCGGCATCACTACATCTAAAACGACCAGAGCCGGAGGGGTTTTGCGGATCATGGCGATCGCTTCTTCGCCATCGCCTGCCCGGAGCACTTCAATTCCCGCATCTAGAAGAATGCGGCAGATGATTTCCAGTTCGCTGGGCACGTCATCCACTACTAAAACTTTTGACATAATTCCGCACTTCCTTGCTGTTGTGTACAGCCACAATCTTTGTTCAGAAGCAGGCGCGCTCGACTGTTTGACTGCACCGCGAACAAATTAATATACTTCCAAATACAATATAGCCGATCGTCTGGCCCAAGGGAAGAAGGAAGAAGGATTTGGTTATCTAAGAGAGAAGGAAGAGAAAAAACTGCGAGCCCTGTATCCGTGACTTCCGTGTCGTGAATTTTACTAATTGGGCATTGGAAATTCCCAATTCCCAATTATCAAAACTCAAGCTTCGATAATTACCCGTAAATTCCCGCGTTTTTTAGTAACCCGACAAGCGGTTGAGGAACCCGACCGCTCAAATTCCAAATCTAGCAAAGTTGAGCCTATCCTTAAGTTGTTTAGCGACAGTTGTTTAATCGATTCTGGCAAGAGCGGATCGATAATTCGCAATTGATTTTCTGGAGCGTCAGGAACTAAATTTAACATCATTTGCAAGAGTTGAAAAATACTGCCGGTTGCCCAAGCTTGTGGCGAACAAGCTACAGGATACTGCACGGGACGATCGCTCTCGCTGTTGCATTCGTAGCCGCAGAAAAGTTCGGGGGGACGCTCGTAGGGTTGGAGCAATGTCATGTCAAATCAGCTTTGAGCTACTTCTAGGGCTTGTTCGACACTTTTACCCCGATCGCAGCCCTTGCGCCTTCTTTCTGGTGCTCTACCACAGCTAAAATGATAATAGGACGGGAGCATCTTATATATATAAAAACACTTCTTCTGGTTCCTTCCTTATTTCTCTTTCCTTCTGCCTCCTGCCTCAAAAATTAGATTTCTAGCTTGGAGGCAAAAGTGAGATTATCCCAATAGCACAATACTCAAGAAACCGGGTGTTTTCGTCGTAAACACCCCGTTTTATTGAGTGTTGTGCGTAAGTTTTGGATAAGTGAATCAGGCAGGGAGCCTCCCGGTTTTTATGTAACGCGATCTTACTTTTTTCCTTCGCTTTTGAGTTGACAAGGCGATCGCGCACGGACAAGCTGAATTGACTTCTGCTGAAAGAGATAATTACAACCAATGAAGCGAGTTTTCTCAGTCGTACCTTCCCTCAATATCAAAAAATGTTTAAAATATTACAATAACAGGACTTAAGCGTTAGCGATCGAATCAATCGGGTTTTTGAACTGCGATCGATCGCACTCCGCGAGAGATTTTTGTAAAAAAAACGATTGATGCCTCTAGGACTAATAGAGGAAATTAACTTATGACATATAGTGACTTCATTACTATACCTAAAGTTAGATAATCATTTAATTTCAGGACTTACGCATGGGGGCCCAGCAACCGGGTTTTTTACCTTGGGTGCGGTATACAACGCATCTTTTCGTAAAAAAACCCGGTTTCTCAACAATCGTGCGCAAGTCCTAAATTTTAAGGTAGAAAAACCCTTAAAGCTGTTTGTGGATCTCCCATATGTACTGCCAAGTTTCTATAGGCCAACGACCTCAAATAAAAATGTTTTTTTAGGCACTACCATTAATATCAAAAATGCTCGCGCCGCATTAATTATCGCTCCAATTTTATTAAAACTCAGGCTAAAATATAATTTTTATAGGACTTACCTAAGAAATCAGTTTTTACACTAGCTGTAGTAGTAATGTGCGCACTGCACACCCTATAGATAGAGTCTGTGCGTAACTCCTAAAGATGTAAGTTTAAACGGGTATTGCGATTATATTGTCACGATATCGAAATATTTATAGGAAATTCGCCTAGCGCTGTTACTCTTGGTACTGATTGGAAGTTTTTCCCGTTGATAGATAGCACGATATCTATGGATAAGCGAGATTATTTTATTAATGAGGGGAGTCAAAAATTAGGAATTTTAGCAAGGCCATTTAAAGAATTTTATTCTCTCGAATTTATAATTTGGGCGCACATTCAATTGACCGCGCGACAGTCCAATTTTACCCAGTAGAGGAGTGTTGGGTTCACGAAAACTCGGACAAGCGGGCGATCGCCATCATCGCGATCGATTGTGGGCCCAGCCGAAAAGACTGCTGCAAAATGCAGTCAAATTCATCGGCGATAGAGAGACGGCGATCGGCTATAATAAAGGGTTAGAGGAAAAGAACACCGATAACCCGAAAATATGGTTGCCATCCAGAACAATCTCAACATTGCCGCCTTAGAAGCAGAATACAGTCAAAAAACACCGCGAGAAATTCTCAAATTTGCCCTAGAAAAATTTGAAAATATCTCAATTTCTTTTAGCGGTGCCGAGGACGTAGTTCTGATTGATATAGCCTCAAAGATTACCAAAAATTTCCGCGTTTTTACCCTAGATACCGGCAGATTGCACTCAGAAACCTATCAGTTTTTAGAGCAAGTCAGAAAACATTACGGCATTAAATTAGAAGTAATGTTTCCCGATGCAGCCGAAGTACAAGCCCTAGTAGAAGAAAAGGGATTGTTTAGTTTTTATCAAGACGGTCACAAAGAATGCTGCGGCGTGCGGAAAGTCAAGCCGCTGCGCCGCAAATTAAATACTCTCGATGCTTGGATTACCGGTCAGCGCAAAGACCAAAGTCCCAGTACCCGCAACGGTATTCCGGTTATTGAAGTTGACACTGCCTTCTCAACTCCCGACCATGAATTAATTAAATTCAACCCCTTAGCAAACTGGTCTTCAGCAGAGGTTTGGGAATACATTCGCGCTTTGGATGTGCCTTACAACAAGTTGCACGAACGCGGTTTTGTAAGTATTGGTTGCGAACCTTGTACGAAGCCGGTATTGCCGAACCAACACGAACGCGAAGGTCGCTGGTGGTGGGAAGAAGCGACCGTAAAAGAGTGCGGTTTGCACGCTGGTAACGCACAAAAATAGTAAATCACTCAAGGAGTAAGGTGCGCTAGGCGCACCTTACCCAAGAATAGATGCACTTCACATAAATCGTAACGGAAGAATTCGCAATTAAAATAAACAAAAATTAAGCTGATCTTGCCCTTAAATTTTGTTAGAATGATCGACATTCAGAAAAGTTTTTAAACTAGGTACTATATGCTCGCCTCAACTAGCGAATTGCTGAACACGGCTTTGAGAAATGGTTATGCGATCGGCGCTTTTAACGTCTACAACCTCGAAGGAGTAAAAGCCGTCATCAAAGCGGCCGAAGCGCTGCACAGTCCTGCCATACTGCAACTTCACCCCAGCGTCCTCCAATACGGAAAATCGCCTTTAGTCGGGCTTTCCATGGAAGCAGCCCGGAAATCTTTAGTGCCGATCGCAGTACACTTAGATCACAGTACCTCAGAAAAAGACATTCACCTCGGCCTAGCCGCCGGCATCAAATCAATTATGGCAGACGGTTCTTTTTTGCCATACGAACAAAACTTAATATTTAGCCGGGAAATGACTAAATTATCCCACGCTAACGGTGCGGTAGTTGAAGCAGAAATCGGCAGAATTAGTGGCAGGGAAGAAAGTTTGACAATCGATGATAAAGCCGCAAAAATGACCGATCCCGTAGCAGCAGTAGAGTTTATCAAAGAAACTAAGGTGGATTTTTTAGCCGTAACAATTGGTAACGTTCACGGCAAATATTTCAGCGAACCGAAACTCGATTTTCCGCGTCTGGAAAAAATCCGGGCTGCTGTTTCAGTGCCGTTAGTGATGCACGGTGCTAGCGGTTTGCCGGACTCAACGATCGATCAATGTATTAAATTCGGAGTATCTAAATTTAATGTGAATACGGAAGTTCGCGAAGCTTATATGGACGTGTTAAAAAGTAACATTTCTGAGGCACATCCGGATTTGTGGGAAATAATGGAAAAAGCTATAAATGCCATGCGATGGGTCATTTCTGACAAATTGCAACTTTTCGGTTCTGTCGGTAAAGCTTATTTGCATCAATCTCTCGACGCGGATGACTTGACCGCAAAGAGTACCAGCAACAAACAAACAAGCGGCAACAAATTAAGTTTCGATCAAATGTTAAAGCCTGTGTATAGTGAGGCCTTCTGTCTTATCTTGAAGTAAAAAAAACTAAAGTCCTGACTGCGAACCAGTTTTTAGTCAGGACTTCAGTCCTCTCTAACCGTTTAAAAATAGATCGGGATCGATGCCAGATTCCCGCAGCCGCCGAATTAAAGACTGCAATTGAGCTTCCGCTGACTCGGCCCGCTGCCGTTGCTGTTCCGCTTCAGTCAGAATCCAATTGCCATCAACATCATACCAGCGCAACCACAGTCGATCGATTCCCTGAAACTCTCCTTGCCACAAACCCAAGCCCAAACTTAGGTCAGCAATCCACACTCGCGACTCTGCCAATTCTAATTCTTGATAGTGTCCGCCCTTCAATTCAAACACTCGCAACCTGTTAGTATAGCGACTGAAAACGGCATAAATCGGAACCCGCAAAATTTGCTCGTAAACCTCCCATTTTCTGGGCGGTTCCTCCTTCGTCTCGATCTCCAAAACTTGCCCGTTACCCGCAGCGTTTCCCGACTGAGGTGGCAGCTTTTCCTCATCGGTATTGTCGCCTAAATCTTCTTTTTCCGTTCCCGGCGAAAGCAGTTCTACAATTACAAAAGGATTCACGCCTTCCTGCCAAGTAACGTAACTCATCCGCAGTTCGGATCGATCGTAAAGTCGGGGAACTCCCACAACTCCAAACCAATCCGGCCGCTTGTGCCGCAAAGTGTGATGCACATCATAATAAAGGTTCATGTCGGTGCCGCTAAATATCTCAGAAGCTGGATAATTCCGAGGTCGAAACGTCAGGCTCAACAACTGCGGCTGCAAATCGTGAAATTCGTCAGGCAAACCAGGTTCCTCCGGGTCTTCGCTGGGTAAATCGTACATCGTCGGCAGCGTTTCTCTGGGCGATCGCGGCGGATCGGTTTGCGGCACAGGATATTTAAAATGAAACATATAATATTGAGCAATGACTGCATTTATGCTAACATCACGGGAGCATCCCAATGAGGCTTTCACAGGAGTGCAAGCCGTACAGCTAGAAGCGAGATATATCGGCTTTGCTGTGCGGGACGATCGCACTCCTAGAAAACGATTTTAACAAAAATGGGATGATTCCCTTTTCTTCCTCTCTTGTGTGAAGTTAATCTAAAATCTAAAATCTAAAATCTAAAATCGACTAATCCGAAATTCTGCACTATGATCGACATTCCTCAACTAATTGCTCAAGAACTTTCCATTAATCTTTCTCAAGTCAATAATGCTCTGGAACTTTTCGCCGAGGGAGCAACTATTCCGTTTATTGCCCGCTACCGCAAAGAACGCACGGATTTGCTGAATGAAATTCAGTTGCGGGACATCTCCGATCGCTTCACCTATCTGACGGAAATTGAAGAGCGCAAAAAGTCGATTTTAGATACGATTAGCTCTCAGGGGAAACTCACTGAAGAACTGCAAGCTAAAATCGAATCGTGTTTGCAAAAAAACGAACTCGAAGACCTTTATCTGCCTTACAAACCCAAGCGGCGGACGCGAGCAACAATTGCTAGGGAAAAGGGTTTGGAACCGCTGGCCGAATTTATCAAGTCTCTCAACTTACCGAAGGCTCAACCAGCAGACTTTGAGGCGGAAGCAGCTAAATACATTTCGGAAGAAAAGGGAGTGAATACAGCAGAAGAAGCTCTCAAAGGTGCTGCGGATATTTTGGCGGAAGCGGTTTCGGAAAAAGCAGAACTGCGGGCTTATTTGCGAGAATTTTTGATGAAAACAGGAGTTTTTGTCTCGAAAATTAAAGATGATTTCCCGGAAGGAAGCACTAAATTTGAAATGTACCGCAATTATCAAGTTGCAGCGAGAAGCGTTCAGTCGCACAATATGTTAGCGCTGTTTCGCGGGGAAACGGAAGGGGTTTTAGATTTGGAACTGGCTTTTGATGAATCCGCAGTGATGGCTTATTTGGAAGCTCAAGAAATTAGAACTAGGATACCGGAAGTTAAAGAGTTTTATCGATTGACTTTGAAGGATGCCTTCAACCGACTGATGAAGACTTCGTTAATTACAGAAGTACGATCGCACAACAAAGCCGCCGCTGATATCGAGTCAATCGCCACTTTTGAAACCAACCTCCGCGAGTTGCTGCTGTCAGCGCCGGCTGGTATGAAACCCACATTGGCGATCGATCCGGGATTTCGCACGGGCTGCAAAGTTTCCGCCCTCGATGAAACCGGGCAATTTTTAGAATATCAAGCAATTTTCCCCCACCAAGCGGCCGCTCAGCGACAGCAAGCTGGTAAAATTGTCAAGCATTTAATTGAAAAATATAAAATTGAATTAATCGCGATCGGCAACGGTACAGCTTCCCGGGAAACAGACGAATTTGTTTCGGAAGTTTTGGCAGAAATGGACAGGAAACCGATTAAAGTCATGGTGAATGAATCCGGTGCATCGATTTATTCAGCAAGCGAAGTGGCGATCGCCGAATTTCCCGACCTCGACATCACCGTTCGCGGCGCAGTCAGCATCGGACGGCGCTTGCAAGACCCCCTGGCCGAACTCGTGAAAATCGACCCGAAATCAATAGGAGTCGGTCAATACCAGCACGACGTTGACCAAAAACTGCTCAAAAAGAAACTCGACGAAACAGTCGAAAGCTGCGTTAATTATGTCGGAGTTGATTTAAACACAGCCTCCAAAGAACTGCTGACATTTGTGTCAGGAATGACGGCAACAGTTGCCAAAAATATCGTTAATTACCGCAACGAAAACGGCGCATTTAAAAATCGCCGCCAACTCCTGAAAGTTCCCAAACTCGGGCCAAAAGCTTTTGAACAAGCAGCCGGATTTCTCCGCATTCGCGGCGGCGAAAACCCCCTGGACAATACAGCAGTTCATCCCGAAAGTTATCCTGTAGTGCAAGCGATCGCCAAGGATTTAGACTTGCCGCTGACAGGAATAACACAAATATCGGAAAAAATCAAGACTGTAAATATCAAGAAATATGTCACAGAGAAAGTCGGAGAACCGACACTCCGAGACATTATTTCCGAACTAGAAAAACCGGGGAGAGACCCGCGAGCCGAGTTTAAATATGCCACTTTCCAAGCAGGAATCAAAGAAATCTCCGACTTGCAAGTTGGGATGGAATTAGAAGGCATAATCACGAATGTAGCTAACTTTGGAGCCTTTGTTGATGTCGGAGTGCACCAAGATGGTTTGGTTCACATTTCTCAATTAGCCGATCGATTCGTGGAAGATCCGAAACAGATTGTTAAAGTCGGACAAGTTGTGAAAGTGCGAGTTTTGGAGGTGAATGAGAAGTTAAAGCGGGTTAGTTTGACAATGAAGCTGCAAGAAAAACCGCAACCGCAAAATGGCAATAGCGCGAGGCTTCCGACTCCGCGCCGACGTTAAAACTAGGGCTAAAAGCTCGATTTTTAGGCAATCTCAGCGGGTTTAGGATCGTCAATTAAATAATTTCCCTTTTTTCTTGTGGGATGGGCGTCCCGCCCGTCTATCGGGGACGGGCGGGACGCCCATCCCACAACAGTCATGAAAAGTGGATTTTATTTAATTCTCATCCCTTAGGGGCTAAGGGCGATCGGCGATAATATCGTTTCCGGTGGCATCGGAATGATACTGAGGACACGGCACTGCCGTATCTAAACTTGCTGTTAATAAACGTGGGATACGCTGTAATTTCAGAGGTGGGAGAACTAGATGAATTATAAAAATTTATTGGCTCACAAACAACTTGCCTTTAGTTGTGGACAGCATCTGAGCAATTAGTTAATATAATTAAATCATAAAACGACGATTTATTACCCACTGATTGCCAAATTCTTAAACATAAAACACTAAAACAAATATTTTAACTTCACTATCTTAGCCTCAAACTAAGATAATCTCCCGATCGATCGATCGGGAGAATCTCAAAACTACTCCACAATCCAAGGAGTTAAACAAGGCGTCCAAGAACTCAATTCTTCTTCCTTGAACCAGAGACGAATTTCCTCATTGGCAGTTTCCACGGCATCAGAACCATGAATAATATTGCGGCCGACATTCACAGCCAAATCGCCGCGAATTGTCCCAGGTTCTGAATTCAGAGGATTTGTTGCGCCAATGATTTTTCTCGCCGACGCCACAACGCCGTCGCCTTCCCACACCATCGCCACCAGGGGCCCGGAAGTGATGAAGTCTACCAGTCCCGCAAAAAAGGGTCTTTCTTTGTGTACGCCATAATGCTGTTCGGCAAGTTCGCGACTCGCCGTCATCAGCTTCATGCCAACTAGCGTAAAGCCTTTGGCTTCAAAACGACCGATAATTTCGCCAACGAGTCCGCGCTGTACACCATCGGGCTTAATCGCTAAAAAAGTGCGTTCCAAGATTAACTCCTACAATTTTCTTAACTGATACAAAAAATAGATTAACCCAGAACGCACCCAAAGGCAATTCGCCATGGAAAATTGTCATCTATACTCATTGCCACACCAATCACTCTATATCGGAGTACCCTGCTTCTCAACTCCGATTTAGTGGTGGAACACAATATGATGCAAATCACACTCGATTCTGACTACAAACACAACTAAACATGATATCAAATACAAAGATTTTTCCTAAAAAACCTCGATAATAAGCAAGGTGTGAAACCCCAGTTTAAATAACTTAGTGAGGGTACGAGGCTATGAAAGAAGTTATTGAATTTATTCAAACACAAAAGCAAGAATTTGCACATTTACCCTTATTTGGATTTCTAGCAAATCAAAATACTTACCTGAAACAAAGACTAATTTTTGCACCTATTTTGGCTCCTTTTGCTGTCGGGTTGAGCGATTTAAATAAATATGTAATCCGAGACTCTTCTAGTAACAACAAAGTTCAGGAACTAATTAATAAATATACTTATAACCAAAACTATTACTGGCACGATTATCTAGAATACCTAGAGGAACTTGGCTTTAACCAATCAATGACTTATGGTGATTTTAGACTGCTTTGGGGTGAAGAAACTAAAAAAACGCGATCGCTGTGTTCAGTGCTCGAACGCTACGCTTGGAAAGCCTCTCCCATTCAGAAACTGGTGTTAGTGGAAGTCCTCGAAGGAACGGCGACAGTTTTTTTTGAGGCGGCGCTAGCAGTGGTAATGGAATTACAGGAAATTACCCAAAAAGAATATGTTTATTTTGGAGGAGGTGATGTCGGTTTAGACAATTATCACCTTTTAAACACGCCAGAGATGTTGCAAGTTTTAGCAGAGATCAAACTTACTAATGCGGAACGCCAAGCAGCTTTAGAATTAGCACAAAATGTATTTGAATTGTTTACAGAAGCGATGAACGAGCTGTTCCGACACAGCCAAACAAATTCTTGCAATACTGTGCTGCAAGTATCCTCAATTTCTGCGTTCGCTCATTGCGCGATCGACTGTCTCGATAGTTAGTAATATCAATTCCGGTTGCACTCCTCATGATAGTTGACTGTTGACTGTTGACTCGATTTTATGATTCCGATGCAACCGGAAACGAGATAGTTTAAACAATCACTAAATTATCTCGGTGTACCGCAGTTTCTACACCCGCATAGCCTAAAATCTCAGCAATTTTATCGGACTTGCAGCCCTGGATTTGTCTCAATTCTAAACTGCTATAATTCACAAGTCCTCTAGCAATTTGCTTGCCGGTTGCGTCGCACAACTGCACGGAATCATCAGCTTGAAATTGTCCTTCTACTTGAGCAATACCCGCAGCTAAAAGCGATTTTCCGCCGTGGGAAATTGCCTTGACAGCACCCGCATCTAAATATAGTTTTCCTGCCGGAATGAGCACGTTAGCTATCCAGTGTTTGCGAGCGTTTACAGGGCGCGGTTGAGGCTCGAATTGAGTGCCGATCGACTCTCCGTTGAGTATTTTCTCGATATTACCAGGAAAGCAGCCGTCAGTGATGACTGTGCGCACTCCCGATGCAGTTGCTATTCTCGCGGCTTCAATTTTTGTCACCATTCCGCCGGTTCCCCAACCGCTGCGGGAATCTCCTGTTTGCACCTGAAATTCTGTGAGCTGTGCCATACTTTGGACTAGGGCGATCGGCTGCGCGTCTGGATTGCTGCGCGGATCGGCGGAGTACAGCCGATCGACATCTGTGAGCACAAACAACCAATCTGCTTCTACCAAACTCGCTACTAGCGCCGAAAGCGTATCGTTATCGCCAAATTTGAGCTCGTCTACCGCCACAGTATCGTTTTCATTGACGATCGGAATCACGCCCAACCTGAGCAGTTGCTGAAAAGTATTGTAAGCATTAACATAACCGTTACGCTGCACTAAATCGCCCCTAGTGAGCAATACTTGAGCGATCGGCTGTTGCAGAGTAGTAAACAAGTCATCGTACACCCGCATCAGCCGCCCTTGACCCACAGCCGCCACAGCCTGTTTCAAAGCAATGTTTCGCGGGCGTTCCGTCAAACCCAAGCGCGCGCAGCCCACCCCAACCGCACCCGAAGAAACCAAAACTACTCGATGGCCTTGCTGCCGCAAACCGGCTAAAATTTCTACTAATGCAGCAATAGTTGAAAGAGCTAAGTTTCCCGTAGTCGATCGAGTCAGAGTCGAAGTTCCTATTTTAACAACAATAGTTTGAGTCTGTTGTCTGTTGACTGTTGACTGTTGACTGTTGACTGTTGACTGTTGACTGTTGTCTGTTGCCATTAGTTACCAATTCCTAATTACCAATTCCCAATGCCCTATGCCCCATGCCCTATGCCCAATTCCCGATGCCCAATTTTAATCTTTAATTTTCAGAGATGCCCCCAAAGCTTGAGAAACCCAAACTTCAAAAGAGCGCACCGGATACTTCCGAAGCGCATAGCCAGCATCAACCATTGGTTCCACTAAAATAGTGAACATACCCAAACGATTGCCAGCTAAAACATCAGTAAAAAGTCGATCGCCCAC
The DNA here is from genome assembly GCF_036702515.1 of Microcoleus sp. BROC3. Classification (NCBI taxonomy): domain Bacteria; kingdom Bacillati; phylum Cyanobacteriota; class Cyanophyceae; order Oscillatoriales; family Microcoleaceae; genus Microcoleus; species Microcoleus sp. BROC3. Next base: position 37,151 of record NZ_JAUBTQ010000018.1, on the reverse strand, counting down.
CATCGCCACCTGTTCCACCGGTAAATTCATTGCAGTCACTGCTGTTCGCAACTTGCGGCGCGACGGTTTAGCAGCACCAGTGATGTAAGGTAGATTCAAAGACTCAGCAATTCGACCGATCCGATTTTGACTTAAATTATTGCTTGCCAACCATAGCGATACCACGGGTTTAATTTCTTGCACCCACAAGCTGAGTTCAGGAGAAGCATTCATTGCCGTAATGGGAACGAGAGTTTCGTCCACATCCAAAACTAATCCTTTTATCTGATATTTTTGCAGAATATCCGCCGTTAAATTCACGACCGAATTGCCTAGAACTAAGTCAGGCTGTAGTAGTTTACCCCAAGTCATAATGATTTTAGGTTTTAGATTTTAGAGTTTAGATTGAGAAATAATAAATTGGGAGTTAAAGATTCAAAAAGTAAAAAATCAAAAGTGAATAATTATGGCTTTTCCTTTGTGACTTTTGACTTTTTACTTTTGTATTAGTCATTACCAATCTATGGAGTCGATCGCAACTGCTGGTCAACTTTAGCAATCGCAGCATCGTGTTCCGCCTGCGTGCGGCTAAAAATGTGAGTGCCGTCGTATCTAGCCATAAAATACAGGTATTCTGTATTTTCCGGAGTCAGAGTCGCTTCCAGACTTGCTATTCCCGGAGATGCGATCGGAGTTGGCGGCAGCCCTACATTGATATAAGTATTGTAAGGAGAAGGCGTTTCCACCTGCTTGAAAGTCAAAGGCTTCTCCTTAGTTTGCCTAATGCCGAGGGCGTATTCAACCGTCGGGTCAGAACCCAAGGGCATACCCTTATTCAGACGGTTGTTGAATACCCCAGAAATACGATTGCGCTCGCCCGCAACCACAGCCTCTTTTTCCACAATACTAGCCAGCGTCACCCACTCTTTCAAATCCAGCTTAGTATTCTTCTGATTTTTTTGATAGATCGGCAAAGCCAACTGCTCGAAACGACCGAGCATTTGCTTGATGACAGCTTCCGGGCTAATTGCATCGCCGTCTAGCTGATAAGTATCCGGGTACAAAAACCCTTCCAAGTGAGGCAATCCGCTGGGTAGCCAAGGGTACTGAGCGTAGGGAACTTGACTCGCCACAGCCATAAAATCCTTAGCAGGGAAAAAACCTTGCGCTTCAAAATAAGCGCTCATTTGTTGCAGCGACCACCCTTCTGGAATCGTGAAACTTTGCTGTACGACTTCGCCCTTCCAAATTTTATCAGCAACTGCACTCAGAGGCTGAGTCGGCGACAGTTGGTAAGTTCCTGCTTGAAAACCTCCCTCGCGGTTTTGCAGAGTCAGCCAGCGGGCCCACATATTCCATGCCGAGCTCGATCGAATCAACCCGGCGGCCTCTAAATCCCGGCCGATTTTTTGACTGGGAGTACCCTCCGGGATTTGGATCGAAACAGCAGCATCCTCTGCCGGATTCCCCGATGAGGATGTGATTTTAGGTGGCGCGGAAGCCCAGCTCCACCAAGCCCAGCCCTGCCAAGCGCAAACCCCCCAGATTGCCGGCAGCAACGCCAGATAAAACAACCATTTAGAGACTTGCGGAGTACCTTTTCTTCCCTCGCGCGCGTTGCCTTTTGTCATTTGTTCTTTATTCATAGTCCGTTGTCCTGGATAAGCGGCGGTTAACTAGCGACTAATGACTGATGACCTGCGATTGATGACCGAAAAGTTACGAATAAAAGCCCTTTAAAAGACCCAATTCACGCGGCCCAATTCACGCAGCCCGATCGCGAAGGCAGAAGCGGCCATCTCGAAAAAGTTCGATCGGGCGAGCAGTTTACTGTTTTATAAAATAGTAAAAAATTCTGCTTTTTGCCATCAGGGCTGGTGCCTGCAATTAATATCTAATCAAGCTCGTCAAAGAACTGGTCTTCCAGCATAGGTAACATCGGTTCCAGCCTTTGGAACTCTTCTTCTGATAGCAATTCTGGCTTGCCGTCATCATTCATGCGAGCCAAGATAAAGAACGGGTCTAGAGGCGTATAAATCGCATATTCCTGTTCTTCGTGGTAGAAGCTGGTCAGCCACATTAGCTCCTCAAACTCCGACTCCTCATCTGGATCGACATCAGATGCCATATCCTCTTCGGGAAATTCCGGCAATTCGCCAACAACAGTCAGCGTCACCGCCGTGCGCCGGAGTGTCAAGTTCTGCTCTTGCAGGACAACTTTAGCGGTATCAAAAATTTTGTCAATTTCTGTTTCGTCTTCTACAGGAATTGCTGCTTCGTCGTTATCGTCTCCGTGCCAGGTAAAAATTTCTACTGGCGAGTCAATTGGAAGCAGCAAAGCGTATTCTTGACCTTCTAGGTTCATCGAATATTCTATGTTGCAAGTCAGCGATCGCCCAACTTCATCCGTCAAGGTGACGGACTCTTCGTTGGAATTGCCATTCTCTTTTTTGCGGTATGGGGATGAGGACATCGCGTGTATCTTATTTTCCGTCAATAATTCAGTAACGTTGGCTTGACAATTGGGAATTTTCGTGGCGATATTCTGGCTAATGGCTAAGTGGGCGATCGCCAGTCCACAAGCTTAAACCGCGAGACTCGCGGCCTTTTCCACAGGCGAGGAGTGCAGCGTTTAAATCTCAGTCGAGTCAGCAAGCGACACTGAGGACAAATCACGATTTTGTGCTTCTTCAGTACCGAAGGTACAGCAGAATTTTCTCCAGTTTGTCAAGGGTTACAGGTGTGCGTAGCAAACTTGCACAACCAGGATATCATGCCTCTGTGACAAGCTATCAAGGATTGGGAAGGGCGGAGATATTTTGCCTCCGTTCGTCTAGCCACTGCTGCAAAATCAGGGCCGCTGCTTTACGATCGATCGCACCCTTATTTTGCGACACCGAAATCCCTTGTGTTTTCATCAATTCCTCTGCCTCAACCGAAGTCAGGCGCTCGTCCACGTATTCTAGGGGGAGCTCTAAGGCGGAGGCGATGCGAGCAGCATATTTCTGCACTTGTCGGGCTTGAGTGCCCAATTCTCCGCTCAGGGAGTAGGGCAAGCCTGCAACCAAAATTTGCACTCTCCGCTCTCGGACGAGCTCTCGGAGATAAGCTACGTCTCGATCGAAGGACGATCGTACCAGTGTTGTAATGCCCGTAGCTATTAAACCGGTGCCGTCACACCCGGCGATGCCGACTCGTTTGAGGCCGATATCTAATCCCAGTGCTGAAATCCATAATTTATCGTTGGACATTATCAATCAAGCAATTTTAGATTTTAGATTTTAGATTTTAGATTTACTGTTTTTTTGCGTAAATAATCTTATTTAACGAACCGCGAAGACGCTAAGGACGCGAAGGAATAAGAGAATAAAGTAAGAAGAAGATAGGTAATCTTAAGTTGAGTTCAATCAAAAGCAGAAGGGATATTTTGGGATTATGACCGAAAAAAGGAATGTTTTGGATGATTAATTCTCTTTTTTTCTGCCTTCTACCTTTTACCTTCTGCTTTCACTTATTAAGAATTGAGTTCTCCCGGCCAGCCGCCGTCTAGAGGCAAATCCGACAAATTTAGAGGCAAAATGCTGCTGCCATCAGTTGCTGCTGATTCGGAATTTTGGCCGCCCAAGGGGTTAACTTGATTCGTTTGGCTGTTTCCTGAGTCAGCCAACAGAGGTTTAATCTCACAGGACGGGTGCCCTGCTGTCGCTTCCCCAGCCATCGGGCCGAGCCAGGACATCCTGCCCGGTACGGGTTTGCGAGTTGGCTGGAAGCTCTGCAACATTTCTGATAGCTGGAGTCCTTCTAGAGAGACTAACTTGGACTCCCGCAATTTGTGCCACACCGATCGAGACATCAGCAAACTGTGTTCCACGCGCACTGCTCCAAATTGCTCTAAATAAGCTTCCCGTTCCGGCTGATAGTCAGCGGAAGCCAGTTGCAGGCTTTGAACTGGGAAATCCTGAACGAGGCGCGCCATCTGGGACAGCAGTTCCGGGTACAGCCAAGTATAGGCCGGGTGTACCGTCAACTGGGCGACGTGCGGTTGGTGGCCGTTGCGGGATAGCTGCACCTGAAAATAGCCGATCGCGGCTTTCCGCTGCGGTTCAAACACGTAGCCGCTGACTACCTCGGTTTTGCCCAGCCACTGTCTGACACCTTCGACTAAAGCGCCGAAAAAACTGGTTTTGAAGTCTTGAATGTGCCGATCGAATACTTGGCGCACCAGCGGCGGCATAGACGCGGTATCCAGTTGGTAGAGCAACTGAGCGTCTGCGTTGCTGACGGGCAGCAGGTTGGGCAAATCTGGGGTCGAGGAAGCCATTTCTTGCAGGCGTTCTGGGGCGATCGTCCAGTATGTCATCTGGGCCAAAGGCTGAAACCCGTTCTGCCGGTACAAAGCCAAGGAAGTTTTGTCGCCGACATTCACTTCCAACAGCCACGTCCGCGCCTCCCAGACTGCCTCAAAGCAGTACCGCAGCAGCATAGAACCAATTCCTTTGCTGCGGGCTTCCGGGTCTACTCCTATGCGATCGATCCGCCAAGTGCTGCGGGTGCGGTTGAAAGGAGAAATCTGAATTATGCCCTTAACGCTCCCCTCTTCTTCGGCAACGTGGGCACGGAACAGGGACTGACAAGGGTTGGGAAACAAGCTAAAAATCTTTAGTAGTCCGTACCAGCGACGAATCTGCTGCAACTTTCTACCTAATACCACGTCGCAGCTTCCGCCCTTGCTGTTTTCTGGCTCTTCGGCTGTTTCCGCGCACAGTTGTTCCATCACCTCGATGTCGCGATACTGAAACGGGCGAATCACAACCTGGTTTTGGTTTTGGGAGGGAAATGAAGTCATAGCATACAAGTGGAGAATGGAAATTTAAAAATAAAAATTCAGAAAGGGGAAGAGTTAGAGAAGTTTTGAGTTTTGAATTGGTAAATTTTGATTTCAAAACTTATAACTTTTGATTCTTCTCCCTTTCTTGCGCGATCGAAAATTAAAAATTTCAAATCATCTTTTTGAATTTTTAATTTTCTGTTTTCAACTCAAGATTTTTGTTGCAGAGGTCGAATTACAACGACTGGTGTGCGCTCGTCAGCATTCCCGGCGGGGTTGCTTCGCAAGGCTTGCTCTAAGAATGTTACCGATAAATCGGAGGTCGCTGCTAATATCTTAACTGCTTTCAAGTCATTAGCGTCTACGATCGCCGCCGCAAGTCCGGTTTCTCGTTGAATTTCTTCTACAACTTGCTGAGGATTGTCCGGGCCTAGGACAATAAATTGGTCGAAGGGAGGCAAAGTCCCCGTAACGTCGTCGATCAGCCTGGCTTGTTCCCCTGCTAGTTGGTAAAAGACTCCCGGTTTGCCAAATATTTTAGCCACAGCGCCGATCGCAAATGCCGCTACTACGCGCCAAGGGCCTACTACATCCACCAACGTCTGCATTCCGCAAGCTGTAGCCAAACTCGACATGGGTAAGAAAAACAAACACACTCGCTTCGCTGCCCATCCTGGTTTAACTTCGCTGGGGTGGCGGTAGCGTCCCTGCATCAAAGCTAGGGGAGTTTCTGCCAGGGCGACAATATCGCCTTTCTGGGCGCGCGGCAGCACGTACCGCTTGACTATTTCGACGGGATTGTCCAATTCCGTCAGGATGTGGGTGCGAATCGGCAAGACTTCTGCAACTCCGACATTTCTGGCGATGGGTACGGTGTCGGAGTTGGGAAATTGCAGGGGAACTACTACGTTACGGACTTTGGGGATGCGGCCACTTGGGCCGTAGGTGACGAAATGTACTTGCACCCAAGCTGACTGCAATTTGGTTAAATCTTGCCCTTGAATGTCTACAGAGACTTTAATTTTCGTGTTTTTTTGGGCTTTAACAATATAGCCGAACCAGTAATCGTCTGCTCTAGCTGTTGCATCTTTGTGGCAAGGAATCACCTTTGTCTGGGAAGTAACGCCATCCAAACTTCCGTCTGACAGCAGTTTCACCTGCGCCCGGACTTCCGGCAACATAATCTCAAAGCGCTGTGTCAGGTTGCGGAACTCCATTTCCCCGACTAAAAGATAGCGGTTGGGTTCCGAGATGGCTAAGTGCCATTCTCCGGCTGTTAGTTCTAGTTTATTTGCACTCCCAGTCCGGCGATAGTTCAACTCTAGGCCCAATCCGCCCAATGCTAGCAGCGAACCGGCTGCTGCGATTCCTGTTGCTAAAGTCTCAATCACTCAAATCACCGCCAATAATATTTTGTGTTTACTGTAGTCGATATCGGGTACTTCGAGCGACGATCCGGTAGCAATTGGATTTGTGGGGTTGTTGCGGGCGATCGAACTTATGCAAAATTACAGGTAAGTGCGATCGGGCGTCTGCGGTGGCGGGGTTGGAGAGTGGGATGGGCGATCGAAATAGATTTTTCGGATGACTTTCACGGGATCGCGGGAAATTCGGGTAGAGTTTATGACTACCCGAACAGGTATTATCGCGCTTTTTATCCCAACCTTGCTCTCAATTCATCAGCCGATAATTGAGGCAATTGTTCTACAAACAATGTCAATTGTTCCACCGGCATTGCTAGTAAATTGGTAACGGCGGTAGGCAGAAGCTCCCCCAATTCATTTTGGCGAATTCTCAAAACATTTTCTGCTAATAATCTGACCGCTTGATCTTTTCCTGCTTCCTCGACTGTTAGCATGGATATTGCCAGCAACAGCACCGTAAAGTCCGCTGCGGGTAACTTGGATATTGGAGATAATAAAGCAGTCATTTTTGAGTTAATTTCTCCAAATCGTACTTGCAGAAAATTTTCTAAAATTAAGCGCTGTTGTGCTTGTCTTCCTTGTTCAATTCCTTGTTGTTGTGCGGCTTCTAACTGTTCTCTAAAAAGTGATGGGATCGCCATAATTAACTCCCGCTCTTCTGGCTGTAACTCTTGTTCGGTATCGGTTACTAAGTTTGACTGTAACTGATACAACAATTCTAGCGCGATAATCCGTAACGGATCGTCCGTTGCTAAACTGCTCAACTGGGCGATCGCCCTTTGCTGCACTTTTCCTTTCCCTAAAATCCTCAACCACATGGTTTCGGAAGTTTCGGGTAATTGGTGAATCACCACAATTGCCGATTTCAAATGCCTGGGCAAAAAATAAATGCCCTCCATCCAATGCTCAGGCTTGGGTATTGCGCCAAAACCATCCAGTATTGCTTTCGATGCTGTAGGTGTCAAAATCCACAGTGTCGGTAAATTAGCACCATCATAGCGAGTATTTTCTCTTCTGGCTTGCCGCTCCAATTCACCTCGCAAATCCCATAACTTACTCATACAGCTAATGACTTCGCCGACAGTTACTGGATTGCGAAACGGTTCAAAAATTGCCGCCGTCTCAGCCATTTTTCCCAACAACCCTAAAGTTGCTGAGTATTCAGGAATTACAGTCATTGGAATGAAATAAACATCGATTTCTCGGACTTCGGCAGTAACATCATGCCCGATATTCACCGTCCCGATGGGAGACAGCAGTTCTGTCAACAAGTCTTTGGCAAAGCGATCGTGAATAAATCGCGTCATAAAAATTGCTTTTCATATTTTATGATTAAATTTTCTCATGTTATCGTCGCATATTTAAGATATTTTATCTAACAACCAGCAGATAAACATAAAAAAATAAAACACTCAGATACCCGACTTCTTTAAGAAGTCGGGTATCTAACAGATATCGCATTTTACGTTCAATTAGAATGCAGCCCCCCATCAATACCCAATTTGCAAAGTCACAGAAGCTTCTACCTGCTGTTCCCCTCCCACCACAGGCGTTGCAGCGTCAGCAGCAGCAGCGCGAACACCAGCCAATTGTCGGTACATAGGAGGTGGCGCGATCGCACCGTTGACTTGAATGCCCAGAATGTCTCCCCGCTTGAGGTTGAGGGCGCTCAAGACTGCATCCGCTTGCGCTTGAGCGTCTTGAGTTGCTTTGCGGAGTGCTTGTTTTCGAGCAGATTCGATCGCACTTTCGGCAGCGGCAAAACTCACGCCGTCGATGCGTGTGGCTCCGGCATTCACCGCATCGTCGAGCAAAGTGCCGGCAGATGCAGTATTAATCCGAAAACTGACGGTATTCGTCGCCGTATAGCCCGTCAAGCGCTGTTGGTTGTTGTCGTAGTTATAAATGGGATTGAGGGTGATGCCGGCAGTTTCGAGTTTTTCGACTTGGCGCGATCGCAGCAACTCTACCACAGCGGACGATCGCCTCGCCGCTTCCTGCTGCACTTCGGCCGCCGTTTTCCCCTGCACCTCAACCCCCAGCCGCACTTGTGTTTGAGTTGTAGGAATCGCTTCCACACCCCGCCCAGTAACAGTCAGCGTTCTGATCCGCTGTTCTTGAGCCGCCGCCGGATCTAATCCCGCGAAACTGACGAGAGTTAAGGTTAAACACAACGCTGTTACCAGACTGCGGAAATTAATGCGATCGCGCGATCGTAAAGTTGAATTCATAAATTTGATTCTCCTCACATACAACAGATGCTATACTTTACCTTCCCACTGAAATTGCTAAATATCCGGGTTGTTACATTTTTAGCAACTAAAAAAATAGTCCGTACTTCTGAAGAAATTATGAGTTATTATGATGTCCGCAGGACGCTCCACTAAAAAATTGGTGTTCTGGGCAAAATAAGAGGTTTGGCAACGATAAATATAGAAACCCACCCAGTTTATGACACTCCGACGCAACTACTCTTTCATTTTAAATAAAATTTAAAAATGATAAAATTGTTAAAAGATGCAATCCTTAAAACAAGTTGCCCGCCGACTCAAAAAAGAAACTTACGCTGTTTATTTAGCCAGTACAGACCAGAGAGTACCTTGGTACGCCAGAATTTTAGCAGGCCTTACGGTTGCCTATGCTTTTAGCCCGATCGACTTAATTCCTGACTTCATACCGATTCTCGGCTACTTGGACGATTTGATAATTGTACCTTTGGGAATTTGGCTGGTACTGAAGATGATTCCGCCACAGGTTTTAGCCGAGTGTCGGGAAAAAGCAGCCGCAGAAATAGAGCGAGGAAAACCGATAAATCGGGCTGCCGCTGTTGTGATTATTGCCATTTGGATTGGCTTGGGAATATTAGCAGCAATGTGGCTAACACGGATATTTAAACGTTAAAAAAAATTACCTATCTAGTTATAGTGTAGGGTACGCGCCAAACACCTTAGCTTAAACAAGTCGCTTGGCAAAAAAATATTTAAAGTTTAAAAAATCACCTTTCTAGTTATAATATAGGGTGCGCTAGGCGCACCTTACGTTAAAAGAACTCGCGGTATCGCATACCAAGTATTATTTACCCCTTAAAAAATTAAACTAACTTTCTAGCTATGACTCAAACCAGTGATTTCCTCAGCCACCTCAACCCATCTCAGCGCCAAGCAGTCGCCCATTATAACGGGCCGCTGTTAGTAGTAGCGGGCGCTGGTTCCGGCAAAACCAGAGCTCTAACTTACCGAGTTGCTAACTTAGTTCGCACCCATCGAGTCGATCCAGAAAATATTCTGGCGGTGACATTTACAAATAAAGCCGCCAGGGAGATGAAAGAAAGAATTGAGAAATTGCTGGCCACTCAGCAAGCTGAAGCGGAATATGGCAAACCTTTGGTAGACTTAGCCCCGGATGTACAAACCAAATTGCGATCGCAAATTTACCAGAGAATTACCAAGCACATTTGGATGGGGACTTTCCACTCTTTGTGCGGCCGCATTCTCCGCTACGATATTGAAAAATACCAAGACGAAAAAGGCCGCAAGTGGCAGAAAAATTTTTCGATTTTTGATGAATCAGATGCTCAAAGTATCGTCAAACAAATCGTCACCAAAACACTGAACCTCGACGACAAGAAATTTGACCCGCGAAAAGTCCGCTATGCCATCAGCAACGCTAAAAATAAAGGCTTGTCGCCTCAAGAATACCAAGCAGCAGAACCGGATTATCGCGGTCGTGTAATTGCCGATGTTTACAGTCGCTACCAAGACGCTTTAGCAGCCAACAATGCCCTAGATTTTGACGACTTAATCCTCGTTCCCGTTAAACTTTTGAGCCAAAACGAGCAAGTATTAAGTTACTGGCATAAAAAGTTTTGCCATATTTTAGTTGACGAATACCAAGATACTAACCGCACTCAATACGATTTGATTCGGATGTTAGTGACAAATAACGCCGACCCGAAAAGCTTCGATAAATGGCAAAACCGCTCGATTTTTGTCGTGGGCGATGTCGATCAATCAATTTACAGCTTTCGGATGGCAGATTATACCATATTGCTGGAATTTCAAGAGGATTTTGGAGATGGTTTGTCCGACGATAAAACTCGGACAATGGTAAAATTAGAGGAAAATTATCGATCGCGCGAAAACATCCTGCAAGTCGCGAACCACTTGATCGAACACAATACCGAAAGGATCGAGAAAATTCTGCGCCCGACTCGCGAACCGGGAGCTCCGATTGTTGTCTGGCGGGCGGACAACGAATTAGATGAAGCAGAATTTGTAGCGGGTCAAATTCATTCCTTGAAGCGCCAAAATTCCGAATACGAAAACGGCAGTAACTTTGCGATTCTCTACCGCACAAACGCTCAATCTCGCTCCTTTGAAGAAGCGTTAATGCGTTTAGACATTCCTTACAATATTGTCGGCGGGCTGAAGTTTTACGATCGCAAAGAAATCAAAGATATCCTAGCATACCTGCGGGCGGTTGCCAATCCCGACGATAGCGTCAGCCTCAAACGCATCATCAATACTCCCCGTCGCGGCATTGGGGATACCACATTTTCCAAAATCGAAGACGCTGCAACTCAATTGGGCATTCCCCTGTGGGAAATCCTCAGCGATGAATCTTCTGTCAATACTCTAGCAGGGCGATCGGCAAAAGCTATTATTAAGTTTGCCGAAATGATTGGTCGTTGGCAATCGCAAGTTGAAACTCTGCCGGCTTCGCAAATTGTCCAAGGAATTATTGAAGATTCAGGCTACATTCAAGATTTGAAAAATCAAGGAACCGACGAAGCCACAAATCGCATAGAAAACGTCATAGAATTGTACAATGCAGTGCTACAATTTGAAGAACAAAACGAAGAACCGACGCTGACATCATTTTTAGCAAAAGCATCTTTAGCATCTGATTTAGATGACTTGCAGGAAGAAGATTCCCGCGTGTCGCTGATGACGCTGCACTCAGCCAAAGGGTTAGAATTTCCCGTAGTATTTTTAGTCGGGATGGAACAGGGTTTATTTCCCAATTTCCGCAGCTTGGACGACCCGAAAGCGATCGAAGAAGAACGCCGTTTGTGCTACGTCGGCATCACTCGCGCCCAGGAATTGCTATTTCTCACCCACACTCGCGAACGCCGCTTGTGGGGAGGTTTCCGGGAACACTGCACCCCTTCGCTATTCTTAGGGGAATTGCCGACACATTTGCTGGCTGGAAGCGCGAAGAAAACTCCAGCGGGGAAAACGGCTGCATCTAAAGGAAAAACTAATAATTCAGCCACTAATTCCGGGAGTTCTAAACCGGAAAACAATGGACAATCGACGGATTGGCAAACGGGCGATCGGGTTTTTCATCATGCTTTTGGAGTGGGAGAAATTACGCACGTTTTAGGGGCGGGCGACAAAATTAATTTGGCAATTAAGTTTTCGGGCTTGGGCAGAAAAATCATCGATCCGAGAACAGCTAAGTTGCAGCGAGTGTAATAGAAAATTCGGCGGTTGAAACCGCGTTTATACAGGGAGAACCCTAGAATATCGGGTTGAAGAAGGGGCGGTTAAAATGCGGTAAAAATTACGTTTTTATCTTTAGTCTACGTCGGGTAACTCGTTTGTGTAGACGCGGTTTCAACCTTCGTTTTATCTAAGTAAAAAGTAGAAATAAAAACCTAAAGTCTTATGTCTTACAGTCAATTTACGACCATCGGCAAGGTTAAAGAAGCCTTCAATCTTACAGTAGTGGAAGGAATCAGATTTCTGCCCGAAATCGAACCGATCGCACCCGCAACAGCCTTGCAGACCATGCTGGAGACAAATTTGCCTTGGGCGATCGCCACTAGCACCGAAAAAGCCCGTTCTGAAGCTATTATCAACCCTGTATTGCTGGAAGTTCGCAGGATTCTGAACCAACAAATCAGCGTGTTTTCGGGTGAGGAATTTAATGTTGATGTAGCTGTTGGACTTACAGGAGTTTGCGATTTTATCATCAGCCGTTCCCCGGAACAATTAGACGTTGAAGCCCCGGTAATTGTGATGGTGGAAGCTAAAAAAGGAGATTTGAAAGTAGGTTTGGGTCAATGTATTGCTGAAATGGTGGCGGCCCAGAGATTTAATGAAGCCAAAGGGCGATCGATTTCCGTCATCTACGGCAGCGTTTGCAGCGGCACAGCTTGGCGGTTTCTCAAGCTGGAAGGGCAAATAGTGACGATCGATCTTACCGATTATCCGCTACCTCCAGTAGATAAAATATTGGGATTTTTAGTGTGGATGGTGCGCGAAAATTAGCATCTATCAAATCTGCGTTGAAAACTGGCGATCGGAGTCGGCGGTTTCAACCGCTACTAAACAAACGAAGTCCGAGGAGAAGGGGACTGAAAAGAAATGATTCAAGGCTATCCCTAGCGTGAATTGCCCCTCGATCGATCTTATCTCACATCTTGCACCATTCTCAAGAACAGGCTTTCCGGCCTGTTCCACAAGAAAATTCACTCTTTGTGGAACAGGCCGGAAAGCCTGTTCATAAAAGACTTATTAACAATGATGCAACATCTCATATCTTATTCGACTACCTGAGATTCCACACGCCTGTATTTACCCGCCAAACGTTCTCGACGCTGGCGGCGGTTATCAGCTTCAAATATGGCAATCGCTTCATCTAACTTCAAATTGAAAGCGTCCAACTGTCGGCAGACTTCACGCATCTTTTCAACGTGTCGCTTTCTGGTTTCAGCGTCGGGGATTCTAGGTTGTTGATTCATCGTAAGTTCCAATCCATTTTGATTTCTTGAATGCTTGCTGCTGAGGCATCGACAATTGCCTCTCCGTCTTCTATCGTTCCATACAGAAAGTTTAACGTATCCGCAGTCGCAGCGGGTTGAGATTCTGCCACCTGCTGCAAAAGCCTGTACAAACGATTGTAAGAGGTTCTCAACCTTTCCTTAATATTATCCAGGGATTCTAGTTCGGGGAGTGTCGCTTCTGTCTCGCCAAACTGCTGCATGAATATATATTCTGTGGCGGTTGTTTCGTTGAGGATTTCCACTAGCCGTCGCTGCAATGTGAAAATTGTGCTGAGGATGTCATCAGGTAGCTTTGCCATTGTCCTTAATTTTTAGGGATAACAACTTAACACAATATATCAGAATGTTTTGTTACTCCTATTTTAGTTTTAATCAAGAGCGATATCAGTCCAAATTTACCACCTTTAAATTTGCGTTCCATACTTCGCCAATAACGCAGTCCCATAAGCAGCCCCAGTATGAATTGGCGTTTCAACAGGCACTTTTAAATAACGCTTTCTAATCGCACTCCAAACCAAATTTTTTGCCCCGCCGCCAGCAGTATAAACTTTTGTCAAAGGAGTTGCACCCAATTCTTGCAATAATTGATATCCCCGCGCTTCAATCCGCGCTATGCTTTCTAGCAAACCGTGCAGAAATTCCACTGAATCACTGGGACGCGGTTCGAGTCTGGGCGGCAAATTCGGGTCATTAATCGGAAAGCGATCGCCCTTTTTTAACAATGGGTAATAATCCAGCAAACTCTCTTGTGCAGGGTCAATTTGTGTGCTATAATTATCTAACTCAACATCAGTAAAAAAGTGTCGCAGCACCGCACCTCCGGTATTAGAAGCACCTCCAACTAACCACAAATCGCCTAATTTATGACTGTAAATCCCGTATCTAGAATCATCTACGCGGGTATGACTTAACAGTTTGACTGCCAGTGTAGAACCGAGAGAAGTTACTGCTTCCCCTGGTAAATTGACACCGCTTGCTAAAAATGCGGCAATGCTATCGGTTGTACCAGCACAAATCATACAATCGCGGGGAAAACCGAAGCGATCGCCCACTTGAGATCTCACTTCCCCCACAGGCGTACCCGGTGCGACAACTCGCGGCAATTCAGGAGTTGCAGCGCCCGCAATTCCCTGTGTCAGCCAATTCGGATAGCACAAAGTATCAACATCGAAACCGAGTTTCAAAGCATTGTGATAGTCGCTAATTCCCAATTTTCCGTGCAGCAGAAATGCCAGCCAGTCAGCTTGATGCAGGAAAACCGTAGGGGCGGTGCCCCCGTGCCCGCCCTCCTGCCACCACAGGAGTTTTGCCAGACTGGATGTAGCGCTTAATACTGTGTGGTTGGCAGGCGCGATCGCCCGCAACCTCTCTGTCACGGCTGCACCGCGCGCATCATTGTATAAAATCGGCTCGCATACTGGTATACCGTCGGTATTGCACAGCATGACAGTGGAAGATGTGCCGTCAAGGGCGATCGCCCTTACCTGATTGCGGATTGCTGGGGGAATTTGCTCGATCGAATCCCACAGCGCATTTTGCCACACCGAGGGCAATTCAAGCTGTTGTTGCCCGTTGTTAGCAAAAGTATATTCAGTTTCACAATGTATTGTACCCTGGGAGTCTATGACAGTCGATCGGGCGCCAGTCGTGCCGAAATCTATTCCCAAATAAAGATTCATTTGCCACTCCCGCGAATTTTCCTATTTTGAGGAAACCACAAAGTTTATTTACATCTTATGGTTGTTTCTAACTCCACTTCTTTAGCGAGAATATCAGCATTTATCTGCTCTTTGTCCTATTCTTTAAATAGGGGATGATTTTCTAAGGTGCGCTCGCTAGGTCTGAAAATTTTTAGGTCTTCTACAGATTTTAATAGGGCATATCTAACCTGTATATGTTTTAACATAATTGGTGCGTTACACTTCGCTAACTCACCCTAAATTTCGTAAAAATAAGGTTCGATAAAAAAGACTTGAAAAAAGGCTGAAATCGCTATAAATTACAGCTTACAGCTCTCGATGCGAAAGAAGAGAGAACCATACAACCAACCCTAACCACCCCAACACCCGAACAACCCAACCCAATCCTTCTCCCCCCCACGCAAACACACGCGCACAGGACGGAAGGTGGCCCCGTGGTGCTTGCAAATTAAAGGTTAAATCATTGTAGCTTAACCACTCTTTCCTCCCCTTTCTCCTCTTTCGCCAACCGACACGATCGCCTAGCTTGCATTCAGTGTCATAATCAACTTTACCGCCTATTTCTAACCAGATTTTTTTCTGGACGCTAAAGCCAAAGTTACCCTGACTGTATTTTACCCACAACTGGTCGATCGTCCGCAAATCATCGCCAGGAAAATTCTCGATCGAGTTCGTATCGAACCAACCTTCCTTCTCCCGTCTAGCAGCTTTTAACATCACCTTGAATGTTTCCTGATCCGCCTCTTTCCACTCCCCTGTGGCCAATAAATCCCGGAGACGAGTATAGTCAACACCCCGCGCTGATTTAAGCGAGTCTGGTGGCGGTGCCGGTGGAGGTGTTTGAGCTGATAATTGAGGTGATTGAGTACCAAGAGCCTGCAAAACTTCAGTAGCAGATTGATAACGTTTCTTAATAGCAGGTTGTATCATTTTGTCTAAAATCTGACTCAGTTCCGAACTGACAGATGTTTTTAAGTGTTCTCGCCACACCCACTCAAACTCGCTATCATCGAATAAATCAATCGGCTTAACCTGAGTTAACAGACACAGACAAGTGACACCCAGACTATAAATATCACTCGCATGAATCGGTTTACCGTTGGCTTGTTCTGGTGCCGTATATCCAGCCGTCCCGATCCTCGTTCCCGTTACCGCTAGAGCCGTTTGTGTCGCATATTTCGCGGCTCCAAAGTCAACTAAAACCAGTTGCCCATCTTGCCTAAGAATAATATTTTCTGGCTTGATATCTCGGTGAATAACTTGGCGAGAGTGAATGAACTCGAATACTGGCAATAAATTATTAAGCAAGTCGCGAATCTGCGTTTCGCTAAAATATCTCTTAGATTCTAGTGCTTCGGCTAAATTTTCACCGTCGATGAATTCTTGGACTAAATACTGCCGTCCATCTTGACTAAAATATGCTAATAAGTCGGGAATTTGAGAATGTTTACCCAACTGTTCTAGGCGGACTGCTTCAAGCTCAAATAACTCAGCAGCTTTCTGGATACTAGAAGCGCCTTGAAATTGGGGGTAAAATTGTTTAATAACGCAGGGAGGTTTTGAGGGTTTATACTCGTCAAGAGCGAGAAAAGTACGCCCAAATCCCCCTTGTCCTATAATTTTTTTGGCTCCGTAGCGATCGCCCAATAGCAGTTTATTCCCGCATTTTTGACAAAATTGTGTAGAGCCAGACGGGTTTTGGAATAGGCAATCCGGGTTTAGACACTGGCTCATAAAATATGCTTAGAGATTACAGATTAAAGCTCTTGATGCGATGCCAGCGGAGATGGTTCTAAATGTGGAAAAGCAGAGCCGGGTAAAGAGAGGGCATTGCCGATATGTGTCAACTTAAGTCTGAAACCTTTGTATCTCTCGCTTTTATCCGAGGCCAGATCCCCCTAAATCCCCCTTAAGAAGGGGGACTTAGAGCTCGCTCCGGTTCCCCCCTTATTAAGGGGGGCTAGGGGGGATCTGGCCTCGACGATAAACAGCAGTCTATGACCACGTTTGACCTTAAGTTGAGACTAATAGGCACAGCCTAAGTGCCCACTCAAAACTCGTTAAACTTTTGTCCCGCACTCAGGACAAAACTTATTGCTCGAAACATTCTTCGCACCGCAACTCGGACAATAAATCAACTCCGCAGATGGCAACGTGCTACGATCGGGCAAACCAACCATTTGAGCGTTGCTCTTACCTGGAACTACCATCGGATAGCAGTTTTCGTCCCTCGTCACCTTCACGTTCATCAGCACCGGGCCGTCGTGAGCGAGCATTTGAGCGATCGCATCTTTGAGTTCCTCCGGCCGCGAAACCAGCATCCCCTTCACGCCATAAGCCTCAGCCAGCATCACAAAATCCGGCATCCCTACAGTCATATTCGACGACGAATAACGCTCCCCGTAGAACGCCTGCTGCCACTGCCGCACCATTCCCTGCCAGCCGTTATTTACAATCACAATCTTGACATTAATGCCGTATTGTGCTAAAGTTCCCAGCTCTTGAATATTCATTTGTACGCTAGCATCGCCAGCAATACAAATAACTTGCTCATTGGGTAGCGCCATTTTCGCGCCCATCGCCGCCGGCAGCCCGAAACCCATCGTGCCCAAACCAGCGCTCGAAATCCAGCGGCGCGGCCCGTTGTTCAAGAATTGAGCCGACCACATTTGATGTTGACCGACATCCGTTGTGTAATAAGCATCCGGCGCTTGAGTAGCCAACTGAGAAATCACCTGTTGCGGAGACAAAATGTCTGGGTAATGAGGCACAACTAACGGATAGTCCTGTTTCCACCGATCGATCCTGTGCAGCCATTCCGCAGTCTGTCCAGTCTTCCCCGAAACTCCAGTTTCCCGACAGCGGCGCAGCAAATCGATCAAAACATGGCGGACATCTCCGACAATGGGCACATCAGGGCCGCGATTTTTGCCTACTTCCGCCGGGTCGATATCGATGTGAATCACCTTTGCGCGCGCGGCAAACTCGTCTAATTTCCCGGTCACGCGATCGTCAAACCTCGCCCCCACAGCAATCAGCAAATCGCACTCGGTCACGGCAAAATTAGCGTAAGCAGTGCCGTGCATCCCCAGCATTTTCACCGACAAAGGATGGTTTTCGTCAAAGGAACCTTTGCCCATCAGCGTTGTCGTGACCGGCAATTGGAAAAGTTCGGCGAGTTCCTTAATTTCTTCGTGGGCCCCGGCTGCGATCGCCCCGCCCCCGACATAAAGCAAAGGACGCTTTGCTTGCTGCAGCAAATAGATTGCTTGATTAATTTGCCGAGGATTTCCCTTCACCGTCGGCCGGTAGCCCGGAATTCTCACCGATCCGGGTTCCACGGGCAGATAGTCAAATTCTTCTAAACCCACATCCTTGGGCACGTCAACCAAGACTGGCCCCGGCCGCCCTGTACTCGCGATGTGGAAAGCTTCTGCCACAATTCGCGCCATATCTCTGGGGTCGCGCACTACATAGGAATGCTTGACAATTGGCAGGGTAATCCCGTAAATATCAGTTTCCTGAAACGCATCAGTGCCGATCGCCGGACGGGGAACCTGACCGGTAATAATTACCATCGGGATCGAATCCATGTGCGCCGTCGCAATCCCCGTCACTAAATTAGTTGCGCCGGGGCCCGAAGTAGCAAAACAAACCCCAACTTGTCCGGTAGCGCGGGCGTATCCGTCAGCCGCGTGAGCTGCGCCTTGCTCGTGGCGCACCAGAATATGTTTGATCGCGCCAGTTTCTTCAGCGCGGTAGAGTTCGTCGTAAAGCGGCAGAATTGCGCCGCCGGGATAACCAAAAATATGCTTGACGCCGTGGCGGATCAAGCTGTCAATCAGAGCAAATCCACCAGTTGCACGCTTGATGGTCACTTTAGTTTTTAGTTGCACAGAATTTCCTTCCTTAAACTAATTATGATTTTTAATGAAAGCTTTTATACTACTTTAATCTCAATTAATGAAACTATGAAAATTTAAGTGGTGAGATTTTACGAAAGATTTCGCGATCGGACTGGGTTCGCCCGATCGAGAAATGGTGGAACAGCAGAGGAAGAAAAGAAACAGAGGAAATCGCGGCTTCTATGCCGGTTTACCGCTATATGACGCTTGTATAGCATTCGTCATGCGGCATTCGACAACAAAAACAATCGTTTCAGCAATTAAGAACCTCCTCACCATCAGGGGGATTGCTATGTTAGAGATCGATCGCGAAAATAAAGCCCTCTTCCCTCTTCCTTCTCCCTTCTTCTTGACATCCGTTACATCCGTTACATCCGTTACATCCCGTACATTGCTCGTTGCCGAACTTCCTTCTTGCCAAAGTTCAGAGAACATCCTGCAAGACTTTGCGGGTATGTCGCCAAGCTGCCATGCCCATCACCGATACCAAAAAGCCCAAACTCAGTAACACGATCCGCAAGCCGAGGTCATCCGATCGGACGGCTTTGCTGACAGCATCAGTCAGCGGGCCGGTAATCGCTAAAGGCAGGCTCAGAGCAATATTAATCGCATTGTTTTCCAATCCAAAGACTTTGCCCCGCATAGATTCTGGAGTTTTTTCTTGAATCAGAGCCTGCATCGGCCCGTTAATTAACGAAGCACCAAAACCGAACAGAGCACTCAATCCGAATCCCACCCACAACTGTCGGGTAAAGGAAAACATTGCTAATACAAAACCCATCATCAAGAAACCGATTAACGGCAGAGGTTTGTGGTGGAAGCGACCGCCCCAGTGTCCCAAAAAGGCTGCGCCGAAGACCATTCCGACTCCCGCAGCAGCCAGCAAAAAGCCAAATTGAGTTTCTTTGAGACCTATTTTGCCTGAAAGTGCGATCGCCAGCACCTGAAGCGCTGCAAACACCGAATACAAAATCGTCAACTGCACCATCGCGTTGCTGACAAGGTGATTGTGTTTCAAATAGCGCAAACCTTCTTTGAGGTCTTGCCAAGGATGGACGTTTTTGCCACTGCTGCCGGCATGAGTTTCTTTGATCCGCATGGCATAGATCAAACCTGCTGATATCAGGTACAACCCGCCCAGCAAAAACTCTTGAGAAGCTGCTCCGAAGCTGTGTTTGACCCAACTAAACAGCGGTTCGCCGATCGTCATACCGACAATAATCCCGCCCATTGTGGACGAGGCGAACAGCGCATTTGCCGACATCAGTCCCTCTCGTCCCACGGCCAGGGGGATTGCAGCCTGCTCTGCCGGAGCAAAAAATTGCGTTACGGTAGAGATCAAAAACGTCATCGCCAACAAAACGGCAAAAGCTTTGGGCAAAAACGGCAAAGCTATAATCAGCACGGCTCGAATCACGTTGCAGCCGATCAGCATTTGCTTTTTGGAAAAGCGGTCTACGACGATACCGGCGGCCGAACCAAATACGATTGCCGGCAGCGTGTAGGCAATCATCACCGCTGACAGCATAGAATTTTCCGAATGCTGCCAAGAAACAGGCCAGGGTCGGTAGTCGCCTGTTTTCAGCAGAATAATCAGCAATACGTAAAAGATTTTATCCGCCACTTGGGCCAATAACTGGCCCGTCCACAAGGCGAGGAAGGGGCGATTTCTCAGTAGGGCATCAAGCCCGCTGCGGTCAGGGGGAGGGCTAGCTGGGTGCATAGGAATAGTTTAACTGACCGCCTCTGGCAATTATAGTTTTCAGCAATACGTGCAAATCTCACATAGCAAAGCGGAACCTCGGAAAACTCCTGTCTCCTGCGTTCTTTTTCTGTTTTAGCAGATGGCGGGGGAGGGCTGCTGCTGTCTTTTTAACTCTACCGCGATCGACCGGAGCCGAGAGCCCACACTCCCGGAAAATCCGAGAAGATTGTTAAAGGTTGGCGTGCATTTCATCGCGAGTACAAGATAGGGTAATATATTTGACAAAATACTTGCTGTTGGCCGCGATCTTAAAAGATGTCACGCCGATTAAGTAATATAACGAAAGTAGTAATGTTAGGAGTGAGAAAGTTGAAAAAGGTTGAAGCTATTATTCGCCCCTTTAAACTAGACGAAGTGAAAATCGCGCTCGTCAATGCTGGCATTGTGGGGATGACTGTTTCTGAAGTTAGAGGTTTTGGGCGTCAGAAGGGCATGACTGAACGCTATCGGGGTTCGGAGTACACCGTTGAGTTTTTGCAAAAGCTCAAGGTCGAGATTGTTGTGGAAAACGATCAGGTTGACATGGTGGTTGATAAAATTATCGCTGCTTCCCGCACGGGCGAGATTGGCGACGGCAAGATTTTCATCTCTCCTGTAGAACAAATTATTCGGATTCGGACTGGGGAAAAAAACCAGGAAGCAATCTAAGATCTTGGGGCAGCGGGCATCGGTCATCTGTCATCGGTAATTGGTAATGGAGAAAGCCTCTTCCCTGTTCAGTTCTGATGTCTGATTGCCAATTCCCATGCCCCTGTTTTTTTTGCCTCAGTTTTGGTTGACAATATTCGCCATTTGTGGTAGTAAAGCATGGAAGGCTCGACCGCGATGAGAGTGCGATCGCTTGATATCGGGTGTCATTTCTGCAAAAGTCTGTTGCTGTGCGGGTACGTAAAAAATGGGGTCATATCCGAAACCTCCGGTACCGCGAGTAGCGTGCAGAATTTCGCCCCGACAAATTCCTTCTACTTGCAAGGCAATTGTACCGTCGGGACGGGCGATCGCGATCGCGCAGACAAATTGTGCTTCCCGGTTTTGTTCGTTGCCTAATTCTTTGAGGAGTCGAGATATCCTGTCAGCATCGGTTTTCCCGTAGCGCGCGGAATAAATCCCGGGTTGACCGTCGAGTGCATCTACCATTAAACCAGAATCATCGGCGATCGACCATTGGCCGGTTGCTTTTGCCACTTCAGACGCCTTCAAGCAAGCATTAGCAATAAAAGTTTCGCCTGTTTCCTCGATTTCCAACTCTTCCGGTTTGAGTTGCAATTCCCATCCCAACTCCTGAAGATAAACTTGCATTTCCTTGAGTTTACCCGAATTGCCCGTAGCTACAACTAACAATTTGCGATCGGTCATTATTTCAATTAAAACTTACGGATTGATATTAACAAAAAAACGTCGCACACTCGCAAATAAGTTATATTGTTTCTGGTTGGTAGGGAATCTGTTACTTGTAGGCTGGGAAATAATAGGATTTTTTGACCGCAGATATCGGCGGATGAACACTGATTAACGCTGATAGTATTTGAGCTGTTTTTATCGGCGTTTATCTGCGGTTCAAAACTCCGATTAATTTTGCGCCCAAGTTTTCGCCCAGTTTAAGTTTTGCATAACTTCTTTCAAGGTCGCTGCTTCTGAATACAGCCGCAACACTGGTTCGGTTCCGCTAAACCGAATTAACAGCCAGCTTCCGTCGGCTAAACGGAATTTATATCCGTCAACTTTGTTGCAATCTACAACTGCTTTGCCGGCGATTTCTGTTAAGGGTTGATTTTGCAGCAGCGACAGCAAACGCGACCTTTCTTCCATGTTTGCTAAGTGCAAGTCGATTCTGTCATAAGCTGAAGTAAAGCTTGTTTCTTGTTGCAGTCGGCTGTAAATTTCGCTTAAGTCTTCCCCTGATTTGACAACTGCTTCTAACAAGTACAGCGCTGACAGCAAAGCATCTCGTTCGGGAATGTGCGTACCGTAGCCAATTCCTCCCGATTCTTCGCCGCCGACTAAGACTTGGGTTGTTAACATTCGATCGGCTATATACTTGTAACCGATCGGCGTTTCAAATAATGGCAAGTTGTACAGCTTGGCAATTTTGGGAATTATGTCTGAACCGCTGACTGTTTTGATGACTTCCCCGGTCAAGCCGCGCCGTGAAGCTAAATGTTCGATTAATATGGGAACTAGGATTTGTGAACTGAGAAAGTTGCCGCTAGAGTCAACGGCTGCAATTCGATCGCTATCTCCGTCAAATACAAATCCGATTGACAAACCAGAACTTTGTCGCTGGTGAGTGCGCATCACCCGAAATAACTGCGACAGGTAGCGCGGCAAAGGTTCCGGTGCACCGCCGCCGAACAGCGGATCTCGATCGCTGTTGACTTCGTGTACTATTTCTTCTAAAATTTGAGCTAATCCTCCTGCTGCGGCACCGTGCATTACATCTACAAATACTGTAATTTTGCCGCTGGCGATCGCTTCTTTAATCGCCTCAATATCTACCATTTCCCGCAAGGTTTTGCAGTAAGCCGGCCAAGGATTGAAATTCTCTAATTTCCCGGGAGTTTCTGAAAGTGCCGCCGGATTTTCGAGTTTTGCTTCTATCTGTTGAGTAACTTCGGGCGAAACTGAACCGCCAAATCCGCCCTTGACTTTTAACCCTAAATATGGACCGGGATTGTGGCTGGCTGTCAGGACGATCGCACCCAAAGCATTTAATTGTTTGGCAGCTAAACTGAAAGCTGGAGTGGGGGCGTAGGATTCGCTAAGCAGCACGTCAAATCCTGCGTTTTGGATAGCAACGGCCGCTGTTTTGGCAAATTCTTCAGCCAGAAATCGGCGGTCGTGACCGACAATTACGGTACCGCTGCTGCCATCGCTGCCGCCGGTTTGTGCGAGAACTTGTGCCGCTAAGGGAGCGACTAACGCTACGCGATCAAATGTAAAATCGTCAGCAATGATGCCGCGCCAGCCATCTGTACCGAATTTAATAGGATTCATGAACGCTTCGCAATTTCAATACTTTTGATTACTGTAATCTTACTTTCTAGACACTTTCTAGTCAACTAACGTATTTACGTCGTTTCAGACGTTGAGCTAGCTTACTTAGAGAGAGCGTAAATTCTAGAAGATTTCTAGTCTAACTTTACCGACACCACAGTGTCCGCTATACCCAACTCTCTCCCAACGATTTGAGGGGTTCTGGGAGTAACTGAAAGTAGTAAATCCCTGTGTCACGGGGTTGACAGTCTTAAATCGGTACTGTTATAGTAAGCGAAGCGCCTGACACAGGCGATAAACCTTGTTAAACTACTACTATGCCAAACCCCACTGGACACATCGACTCAATCAAGAAAACTCAGTTTTCCTCCCCCTGGCGGTCGGGTGCTACCCGCACCATCCGAGTGCCGATCGCTTTAGCTGATACAACCCTCGAATATGCTCGACAGCTTGATAAAGGTATTGAACCGCACGACACAGTGAATAGTGCCAGTCCTAAAATAGAAGTAAGTGTAACTCTATCCCCTGACACACGCGATTCGAGTGATGAAGTGAATAGGTTGAAGGATGAGGTTGAACGGTTGCAGAACGAGTTAGGTAACCTGCGGGTGCAAAGTGAACTGCCAGAGGCAGCCAACCTGCTTAACCAGTTGAAGGCTAAAAGGAAGAAATCGACAGCCTCGCTTGCTGATGTAGAGGCACTTTTGGAGATGATTGAGGGGTAAACCCCAAAAAGGGAATTAGGAAGCTGCGCCCCTTAAAAGGGGGCTTTATTTCTGTTCCTAGTAAAACAGACTATTTAAGAGTATTTGAGTGTATTTCTGAGCTTAGCCGCCTAAGTTAGGCGGCTATTTCTCAAAATGAAGGTATTTGCCCGAATTTGCGGCTTGACTTGAAGTGTCATTTACTGCGATCGTCAAAGCACGAGAGACAGCCACCGGGATTGGGCCCCGATGACCGCTGTTTTCTCAATTGGAATTAGCAATTGAGAACATTATTTTGTAAAAAAGGACTTAACTGTCGAGGATAAATGGAAATCGAGACTACCCCCTGGCACGAAACGAGAAGCCTTATCTCGCCCCAAATCGAGATGCTTCAAGAAGGAGGAATGATTCAGTACAAAAAATCGTTCCTTAAAACCGAAAGCCCTAAGTCAGCGACACTTAAGTCAAGATTTCTATCCTACAACGCAAATTACGTCAAATATTGCTTCCTCAAAGAGTTTTATCAACTTTTGTTTGACGGCACTAGGCAGAAGGTGTTTGAGAGTGACGACAACGAGCTAGTTGCCTTGCTGGCTGAGGTTGTAACTGACTTTACTCAATACTGCCGAGAGCAGCCCTCGGAGGAAAACGCCCGCCAACTGTTTCGGACATTTTGCAAAGCTCACCTTTACAGGTCGGCTGCTAAGGGGTCATAATTTCGCATATTTTTGTGCTGCAAAACCTATAGGGTTGAGAAATATTTTGCCGTAAATCACGGCAGGAAAACTTGTTCAAACCTGCTAGGTTTCGACAAGTACATCCCAGCTACAAGAGCTGGTAGCCAGGATGTCCGAACAGACTGTTCCCCCCAGTTGAGTAAAATTGATCGGTATTGATTTATCAAGGTTCTAAGTTTTGCCCGGTCTAACAGCCGGGTTTTTATTGGCTATTTACCTTCTTTTCACAGATAGCCGCCTAAGTTAGGCGGCTAAGCCAGAAAATACACACAAATACTCAGAGGCCCTTCTTGTTTCGTTCACGTCATGCACACAGTTCGATTGAAAGTTTCCTTCTTCCGTGCCGTGCGATCGGCAATAAAAAACCGCCCTTTTTAGGGGGCGGTCGGTAGGGTGAGGGTTAAGCTTCAATAATTTGGGTGTTTTCAGTGACCCCTAGATAGTGCTTGAGAATTACATCAACGCTGTTACCACAAGAAGTAGCGATATAAAGCAAAGCGTTGTTGTCGTGCTTGTTAGCGTGAGCAGCAAGAGTAATGTACGTGTGACGAGTATGGTATTGGGGCAGGTAGCCAGAGATTTTACCTTCATCGGCTAGTTGTCGGACTATACCGGGGTAGTAATAAGTTTTGGTAGTTCCATCGGCAAGTATTCTTTTGCTAGTATGGTAAAGCCAGTGATTTTTTAACAAAGAAGCTGTTATACCTCCACCTTTACTGTTAGCAAAAACCAATTTAGAATCAATACTTTTTTGTTTTATCGCCAAAAGTAATTCCTCTAAACTGGATTTTGCTTTAAAGTAAAACAAACGTATCTCACCTGTTTTAGTTTCCTTGACCTTACGTGTTGATGCACCTAGTGATTTGCTAAATCGAATTACTCGGCGTTCAAAGTCGATATCGTTCCAAGTAAGTGCAAAAGCTTCACTTGTCCTACAACCTGTTAAAAAATAAAACTGAACTAAAGGAGCTATACATTCACTTGCGGTAAGAGATTCTGACTCGTAAAAGGCTTGGATGATGGTATCGCGTTCTTCTTTGGTGAAAGCACGTCGGTCATTCTCAAGTTCTTTTTCGTCTTGTATCTCGTACCACTCCTTAAGTTCACCGTTCACCATTTTGGGTGAGTATTTATCCTGAGTGGTTTGATGTGGCGTTGCGTACTCTTCTAAATCGACAAAAGGATCTGTCGTTATTTCATGTCGCAATAACCCTTTAGTTTTTGAAAAATCAAATGCTCGTTTAATTTCTCTGAAAAACAAAGATTTAGCGTGAGATTTAATTTTTCCTAGTTCGCCATTAAGTTGTTTGTCGTTTAAGGAAAACTCAGAAAGAGGACGGTTGTCAGCTCCCTTGTACGTTCTAGCTTGCTTGTCCCAAAGTTTTCCATAAATTATATTAGAAAACTTTCTTTCATAAGTAGCCCTAAACGTAGTCTCTTCAACAACAGTCTTCTTCCACTCTAGGTACGCTTCCCACATCTCCCCTACCGTAATTTCAGGCTCAGGTTGTTTAGCTCCCGGTAGTTGAAGTACGTCGGCTAGTTTGGCGTACTTGCCGCCCCCCAGTCCGTACTTAGCGAGAGTAGGGTCAAACAGTTTTTCCCACTCGGGGTGATCGAGGTCTACTTCAAGTGCGATCGCTAATTGGGTAGCTCGCTTCCAGTCCTCGGGGTTGTCCTTATAGCCGTATTTGCCTATTCCTAGGCACTTGGGCTTGCCGTTGAGTGACTTTCCGTCCAGTTGTTCCCACAGAGGGTTATGGCGCTTGGGGAAGCGCAAGGCAAGACTGCCTTTGTCAGAGTACACGGTTACATCGCAAGGTTGGGGACGCTTGTCAGCTCTCATGGTGTTTTGCTCCAAAGTATTGATTTATCAAGGTTCTGCTTTTTCTAGACTTTTTCTAGATTATTGCTCTAGTCTACTTTTTTGGAGATAGCCGCCTAACATAGCAGCCTATGTTTCAAAACAGTATAACAAAGTTACTACTAGATTGAATTTGATTCATTAGTCACAAATCATGAGTCACCCGTCTATTTTATGGGTTTATCAGTCGATCGTCATCCGATTTGAGATTTGAGATTTGAGATTTGAGATTTTGGAATCGCTCCCGCAGCCTTTACTCTGGCTATTGACCGAAAGCATCCAGGATACAAGCCCCCGGATTCATCCGTCCAGAAATAAAAAACGTGTATCCGATCGACAAGCCCCCGAATTTATCCGTGGGGTCAATGCTTCAATGCTTCAATTCTAAAATCTAAAATCTAAAATCTAAAATCTAAAATCGATTGGCTGTTGACTGTTGACTGCTGACTGTTAGTTATCATTAGCCTTGCTTGATAGATGATGTTGGGTTTCGTCCCTCAACCCAACCTACTAATTACTGTTAACTGCCAACTGCCAACTGCCAACTGCCAACTCTCAACTGACTAAAAGAATGCGGGTTGGTGGCGGATCAAATTCAGGAATTCTTCCCGAGTTTTCTGTTCCTCTTGAAACACGCCCAACATGGCACTCGTAACCGTCCAAGCACCGGGTTTTTGCACGCCCCGCATCGTCATGCACATATGGCTGGCTTCCATGACTACAGCTACTCCCTTCGGTTCCAATATTGTCTGAACTGCTTCGGCAATTTGACGTGTCAAACGTTCCTGCACCTGCAACCGACGGCTGTACATCTCGGAAATTCTGGCTAATTTGCTCAGTCCCACTACTTTTTGGTTGGGAATGTAAGCAATGTGAACTCGACCCATAAACGGCAGCATATGGTGTTCGCACATACTGAATACGCTGATGTCTCGCACCAGTACCATTTCGTTGTGACCTTCGTCAAAGATAGCGCCGTTGAGGAGTTCTTCTAGGGATTGACTGTACCCGCTGGTGAGAAACCGCATTGCTTCTGCTACCCGCTTTGGGGTTTTGAGCAATCCTTCGCGTTCGGGATCTTCTCCTACTCCCAGCAGCAGGGTGCGAACCGCCTCCATCATTTCTTCCTGGCCAACTTCTGAGGGTACGGGTACGCTGGATTCTTGACCGTGCGAGGAATTGCGATCTGGTCGAATGGGGATGCGCGGGGAGTTATTATCTGCGGTTTGTAACAGTTTCATGCTGTCAGTCGAGAGTGAGTTCGAGCCATTGGAATCGGTGGAAGATGCAATTGTCATAACAAGTTGGTGTGAGGGTGAATCGATTTTAGATTTTAGATTTTCGATAGGGGGATATAGCGAGAGATTCAAAGATTGTTGAATTCGAGAAAAATCCAGCAGTCTCAAATCTCAAGTTCACAAAACTCCTGCGTTGGACATGAGGGTGATTTCTTCAATTACTGCACTCGCTGGCAACTGAACTGCGTGCAGAATTGATTGCGCGACGATTTCTGGCGTTAACATGGCGGTGCGATCGAAGTCGGATTGCACGGTGTTTGTGTCCCACATGGGAGTGTTGACAGAACCCGGACAGATTGCTGTTACCCGAATTCCGCGAGCCCGTTCTTCGGCGGCTAAGGTTTTAGATAAAGCCATGAGACCGAATTTGCTGACGCAGTAGGCTCCCCAGTTAGGGAAAGTTTGGCTGCCGGCGATCGAGGAAACGTTGATGATGATTCCCGATCCGCGATCGCGCATGGAGGGCAAAACTCCTAGAATGCACTGCCAAACGCTAGTAAGATTGAGGTCTAAAACGCTCTGCCAGTCGGCTAGCGACGTTTCCGTCAAGGAGCCGGTGTAGCCCATACCCGCGCTGTTGACCAGGATATCTACGGGGCCGAATTGAGCTGCGATCGCGCTGATGCTGCTTTGCACTTGCTCAATTTTTGCCAAGTCTAAGGGATAAGCTTCTGCTTTCACTCCGACTTTTCTGGCTGCGGCGGCAACGGCTTCTAAGTTTTCTGACTCTCGGCTAACTAAGGCCAGATTTATGCCCTCGGCGGCGAACGCTAGAGCCGTCGCTTTGCCAATACCGCTGCTAGCTCCGGTAATCAGAGCCTGCTTTGTGGTTGGATGGTTCATTCAGTGTCCTAATACTTTCGCTCGGCAACTCCCTACAGCGTTGCAGCCTTCTTCGGCAAATTAGACAACTGTCTGCTGCGGGCGATAACAGTTAATTATGAGATCAACATTAAGAACTGTTAAGCCGGTGTCACCTGAAAAATTATAACACTGCTGACTGATTCGCAGAATAGTGACTGGTGAGTTATCAGTTATGAGTTGGAAGTTAAGAGATTTTTCACTCATAACCGATAACTCTGAATCGATCGGCTCAAGCAGAAATTTCAGTGAATACACCGATGTGGCGAAACTTTTGATACCGGAGCTGCCGTCGCTGCTGAGCCGTAAGCTGTGTCAGTTCTGCTAAGTTTTCCAACAAAGCTTGTTTGAGTAGGGAAGCGGCTTTGAGGGGATTCGAGTGAGCGCCGCCGATCGGCTCTGGTACTATTTGATCGAGAACGCCGAGGTTTTTCAAATCCCAGGAAGTAATTTTGAGGGCTTCTGCGGCCAAGTTAGCTTTGCCAGAGTCTTTCCAGAGAATGGCCGCGCAAGCTTCGGGGGTGGCGACGGTGTAGACGGAATGTTCCAGCATCAACAGCCGCTCGCCGACACCGATACCCAATGCGCCGCCGGAACCGCCTTCGCCGATGACGGTGCAAATAATGGGAACGTCGAGGCGAAACATTTCTCGGAGGTTGCAGGCTATCGCCTCTCCCTGTCCTAGCTGTTCTGCTTCTAAGCCCGCCCAAGCCCCGGGAGTGTCGATAAACGTGAAAATCGGCATTCCGAAGCGATCGGCGTGTTCCATCAACCGCAGGGCTTTGCGGTAGCCGCCGGGAGCTGCCATGCCGAAGTTGCGGGCGATATTGTCTTTAGTGTCGCGCCCTTTTTGATGACCGATGATGACTGTGGGACGCCCGTCTATGCGGGCAATTCCGCCGACGAGGGCCGGGTCGTCTCCGCCGCGCCGATCGCCGTGAAGCTCGATCCACTCGTCGCTAATTGCCTGAATGTAATCGAGGGTACTGGGGCGGCGCGGGTGACGGGCGAGTTGCAGTCGCTGCATGGGGGACAAGCTGCTGAAAATCTCTTGTCGCAGTTGAGCCGAACGCGCTTCGAGTTTGCGAATTTCGTCGGTGACATCGACGCTGTTTTCTTCGGCGAGTTGGCGAATCTGGTGAATTCTGGTTTCGAGTTCGGCCAGGGGCTTTTCAAAATCTAAGAGTAGTGGTTTGCGGTCGGGGTTTGCCACGCTGATAATTTCTATAAGGTTTTAAGGTTTTGTGGATCGACTATTTCCCGATCCTACCCTGTCAGGGGATGCTGAAAAAGAGGGGAAGTTTTGAATTTTGAATTTTGAATTTTGCTTTGCTTAGCAACCTGGTTGAAAACCAGAGGCTTGAGCCTCGTTTTTTGCTACACTATTATTGCTTGCTTCTGATGTTTACGCGCATATTACTCCGCGCCGCTCGGCTCCCGACAGCCACAAAAGACCTAACCCTGAACTGTTCCCAAGTCCAATCAGCGACACCAGCGCGATCGAGCTCACCTCTACGGAAGCTTTAACAGCCCTGTCTATATTAGCTGTTGTCGCCGACCATCAAATATCAGAAAAAAGACAAACTCTTGTCGCTAATCCCCTGGGCTGGTTGAGAACTACACACAACTTTTCTTTTCGTCGTGCGATCGGACATAATGTTAACGGTTAACTGTTAACTCTCTCAAAAAAGTTACTGGTTATTATCAGAAAAACTTTCCGCAATAACCAATAACTGCAACAAATCACATCAAAATGACATTAAAGGTCGGAAACCGTGTTTAACTGAAATCTCACCGATTTGCTCCATTTTTTCGACAGTAATTTGATTCCGTCCCCAAGAAAAATTGGTATACAATTTTTCAAATTCCAGCAGCATTGATTCGGCAAAACAGGCAAACAACTGTCTGCCCGGCACATCCATATTGACAATCTTCATAATTTTCCACTCAATATCGAGGGAATGCTCCACAATGCCGCCATTGAGTACGTAAATTTCTGGATGCTGAACCTGAGTTGCCAAATTTTTCGGATAGCCACCGTCAATCAATAAACAGGGTTGCTTCAATGTCTTAGGGTCAATTTCTACTCCCTTTGGCATACTGGCTACCCAGACTACAATATCCGCTTGGGGCAGGGCTTCTTCCAAATCCATGATTTTGCCTCGCCCCAATTCCGATTGCAAATCTTGCAATCGTTCTTTGTCGCGGGCAATCAGCAACAATTCTGCTACATTTGTTTTAACATTGAGCCAGCGACACACCGCACTGCCAATATCCCCAGTAGCACCGCAAACCGCTACAGTGGCTTTTGAAAGTTCAATTCCCAATTTTGGGGCTGCTTGTTCTACTTGACGGCAGAGGATGTAAGCGGTGTGAGTGTTACCAGTGGTGAAGCGTTCAAACTCCAACTTGAGATTGCGAATTTGCTTAATTTGCTGCAAGTTGAAAGTCTCAAAAATGATCGAAGAAAAGCCGCCTAAAGCAGTGATGTTAATCCCGTTTTTTTGAGCGTGTGCCATCGCATTAAGGATTTTGCGAGTGGCTGCTTTAATCCGGCGAGTGGCTAGCATTTCTGGCAGAAAACAGGACTCCACATAGCGGCCTTCTATTTTTTGTCCAGTGATGCTTGTTACGGTGATCTGATCAACTATTTGGGGCGGTGCGCTGCACCAAAAATCGAGACCTTGATCGGCATATTCTGGATAGCCCAGCTCGTTAGCTACTGATTGGGCGTGTTCTAAGCTGGTTAAGTGACCGATTAGACCAAACATTAAGTTGTCAAATGAAGGAAGATTGAAGATTGAAGATGGAAAATGGAAGATGGAAGATGGGAAGATTAAAAATTTATATTTTAAAATGAGGTATCCCATTTTTGATTTTTTATTTTTAATTTTTTTCCCATTCCTTATTTCCTAATTAACTAGGCTGCTAAGCCTTGTGCTGACATCCGCATGATGTCGCGGCTGTTAAAGCCTATGTTGCCTAGAGCTTCGCCGTAGGCAATCATAAAGTCTTCGATTAAAGCGTCTTTTTCCATACCCAAAACGCGGGCATCGTCTGCGACAGAGTTTAGCAGTCTCCAGATGATGGGCAGGTTTTGGCGGTTGGCAGCTTCGAGTTCGGCTTTGGATTCCTCAAAGTGAGCTTGCAGCCAGACTTCCCCAAAGTTGAGGTGGGTGTATTCTTCTTTGACGACGCCTTCGGTGATTTTGCGAGCAAAGTCATCGGCGACGGGGATGTAGATGTTGTAAGCTGCGATCGCAAAACACTCGATAATTAGCGATTGAATCAACAAGCAAGTTACAATCTGACCTTGGGCCGCAGCCGTCTGGAAGTTTTTGTGCAGTTCCGAAAAGAACTGCTTGGCAAATGCCATGTCCGGCGTGACTTTAAGATTCCGGCCACAAGCTTGGAAGCCTTTCATGTGGCGGTTCTCCATCTTGGACAAGCCAACTAACTCTGCTTTTTTGTCAGCCAACAGTTCGGCCAGTGTCAGGTAATTGTCGTGAGCTTCTTGTTCGCCTTCAATCACAATGGCGTTGATGCGGCTGTAAGCATCTTTGTAAGTTTCGGTTTGAAAGTCAATTGTTGGGCTGGCCTCAAGCTGGGGCATAGATATGTAGTCTCCTCATATTAAGCTTGTGGGATGTCTGCAAACCCCTTTCAAATTGGGGGTCAGTGACTGTGCACTTTACCTTTTTTGAACGCACCCCATCTAAATCAGAGATTATAGCTGAGGATTCTTTCGACAAAGAACTTTTCTTTGACGTTCCGGGAAAAACTGGCGTCCTCAGCGTGTTTGGCGGACTTTTGCCGTCGAACACTCCAGAAAGACTATCGCTAGAATGCTATCTATTTACTAATTACTTGAATTAGTCGTTAGTCGCTCTTTTGCCCGGAAATAGATGATAGAAATACGGTCTATGTCTCCACCTTTCAGGGTTTTACAGTACCAACTCTATCTATAACATTATATCCTAACCACAACTTCCTCCCTAGGTACTCCTTCTTTCCCTCTACGACTATTATGTTGTTGTATGGGAATCTGGGAGGCGATCGGGTTGGAGAACCTCACAGGCTTATTATTTTAGGTTAATTCACAAATTTATGGGTAAATCCTTTGACAGGTCTCAAACGCTGGAACTGCTGAGTTTTATTTTGTTGCTGGCGGGTGCTGCGCTGGTGCTGCTGCCACTAGCTGCTGTATTTTGGGTTTCCTTATCACCATCTGGTGTCGGTGTCAAGGCCACAGGCCTGACTTTTGCGAACTATCAGGAGGCTTGGCGACGGGGCAATTTTTTGTTGGCATTTGTTAATTCTACTCTAGTGGCGATCGCAGTAACTGCTTTTCAGGTTGTGACTTCTGCTTTAGCCGGTTACGCCTTGGCCAGGCTGAAGTTTCGCGGGCGACAGGCGATTGTGTTGGGGGTTTTGGCGACGCTGGTAATTCCATTTCAGCTTTTGGTGATTCCGATTTTCTTGGTTTTGAAGTGGGGGCATCTGCTGAATACCTACGGGGCGCTGATTTTGCCGACGGCGGCTAACGGTTTTGGGATTTTTCTGCTGCGCCAGTATTTTATGACTGTTCCGGTGGAGTTGGAGGAGGCGGCAATGCTGGATGGGGCTAACCGCTGGCAGGTTTTGTGGCAGGTGATGTTACCTTTGGCCCGCCCTGCTTTGGTGACTCTGTTTTTGTTTACGTTTATCGGGGAGTGGAACGATTTGTTTAAGCCGCTGGTGTTTACGACGCGGCCCGAGTTGCGGACTGTGCAGTTGGTTCTGGCCGAATTTCAGGAACAGTTTACTAGCAGTTGGCAGTTGTTGATGGCGGCGGTGGTAATTGGAACTGTACCGGTGGTGTTGCTGTTTTTGGCCGGTCAACGAGAGTTTATACGGGGGATTGCGGCGACGGGGATTAAGAATTGAGTTGGAAATGCTTCGCAATTAAGTTTGTAGTCATTTGTTGAACAATTCTCAAGAACAGGCAAGATGCCTGTTCCACAAATACTAAATATTCTTGTGGAACAGGCATCTTGCCTGTTGCTGACATTGGTACAAGATGTGAATTTGCAGTCACTCGGCAATTGAAATCGCTACTATACAAACGAAGTTCTCTTTAAGTGGACTAAGATATAAAGGGGATATTAAAGCTGTAGTATGTGAATCTATGCAGAAGCTCGGTTTGTTTTTATTTATCGTATCTTTTGTACCATGGTTAGTAGTCTTATTTATTGTGCCCTTCCTGCCGCTGAACCTTACGCAAAAAACTACTTTATCTGTCGTTTTGGTTGTTGTGGCAGAAGTTTGTTTTTGGATTAGCGTGGTGCTGTTGGGGAAAGAAGTAGTTACCAAATATCGGCGTTATTTGAATCCCCGCTATCTTTGGAAAAAAATCAGAAATTTTAACCGCAGATGAACAGGAATACACGCCCATAATGAGCCGGAAGGTTGGTGTTTATCTGCGGTCAAGGTTGAGCTATTCGCTAAAAATTTGCAAGCGAATAGAGCGTTCTCCGTCTCCGAAATCTACTTCAATCTTTTCTCCCGAAAGACTGTCCAAGCATCCCAAAAGCAACCGCAAATTGGGTGTGCTTGCTCCTGTATCCACGTATAATCTATCTGCCAAACTGCCTAAACGCTTCCAAATTGTGTAGAGTTTGACTACTGTTTGTTCTAGCTGTGCGGCTTGTTTTACAACGTCTGCGGTGGTTCCCAAACAGCCTACTCGCAAAGATTCTTCTAAGGCCATTTCCATGTCGAGGTGCGACTGATTGAGAGCTTGCACTTGGGCGGCGGCGTCGAGATATTTAGATAAGTTTTTGGCGTCGGATGTTAGCTGTTTGACAGTATCTACGTCGGGATTTTCTGCTACTTCTTTTTGAATTTCGCTTTGGTGAGATGGGGAAAGTTTCTCCATTTCTTTGACTAAAGGAGCGAGGTAGCGGGAAGGTAGAGAACCGCTAGATGCTTTTTCTTTGACTTCTTCTGGCAATAAATCTGAGTTCATTGCCATCCATTCGTCGGAGAGTTGTTTGACTTCGCGGCGGGTGATGCGATCGCCATTTGCGGCTGCATCTGTTACCATTTGCTGCACTTGGGGGGATGCTTTGGCGGTTTCTACAAAGGCTCTTTTGCTGAAGTTTCTAATGGAATCTGGGTCTAAATCTCCTTGCTCGATCAGAGTATCTGCACTATTAGCTAATTCTATTAGAGAATAGGCTTGACTTTTGCCAATTTCTCTTTCTTTGAGCCAGTTCAAAAAGCCAGTGCCGCGTCCTTCGCCGCCTTTTTTTTCTCTGTCTCTAACTGTTCGGAGAATGCGTCCCCGCCAAATGTCGGTTTGCAAGTCGAAGCGATCGCACACTTTCCAGGCATTGTCAACCTGATTTTCAAAATCAAAGTCTGGTATTTGTTCGTCTTCTGGGTCTGGCAATTGGAAATTGATATCGGTAAAGCCGTTGAGGGCTTCTGCAAGTTCTGCGGGATTTAGGGGGACTTCAGCCATTAGGAAAAATTTGTGTAGTGCAACAGCCGGTTTAATTGGGAACTTGCACGGGTTGACAGTTGAGACGCTATATGTAGCGGTAAGGTAGGCAAGATTTACCTACTAATAGAGCTTTTGTGCAAGTCATATCATTATTGCACGATGGGGTGCGATCGGACGATCGCTACCTGCACAAAAAATCTTCTCCGACAGTAGCCGCACAGCGTCGCCACAATAAAAAAGTCGGTGGCACAGATAGTCTGGTATTTTGAAGAAAGAACCACTAACGGGATAGTTGAAGGAACTAATTACCAACTACAATGGCGATACTTTATCGCGTTCAATCTCCTCGTGGGGAGTTGTTTTCCCGTTCAAAATTGTGCCATCCTCGGGCAGATTGTCTACTCGATCGCGCTTCTTAAAGCGATCGCGAGCCGAGACAACCACCACATACAGAACCGGCACCATAAACAAACTCAAGACAGTAGAAACAACCATCCCCCCCGCGATCGCATTCCCTAGCGATCGGCGGCTCGCTGCACCCGCACCTTCTGGGTTAACCAGAGGAGCAATACCCAAAACGAAAGCCAGAGAAGTCATCAAAATCGGTCGTAAACGCTCTTGAGAAGCCTCAACTGCCGCCTTAGCAATTGAATATCCCTGCTCCCGTAACTGGTTCGCAAACTCCACAATTAAAATCGCATTTTTACTTGACAATCCAATCAACATCACCAAACCAATCTGGCAATAAACATCATTCGCCAAACCCCGCAACGACTGAGCTAAAAGAGCGCCTAAAATCGCCAGAGGCACCGATAGCAAAATAATGAAAGGATCGACATAATTTTCATACTGCGCCGCCAAAACCAAAAACACAAAAATCAGTCCCAAACCAAAAATAATCGGTGCTTGACCGCCCGACTCAATTTCTTCTAAAGAACTCCCCGACCATTCATAGCCAAAACCCGAGGGCAAAACTTCAGCCGACACCTTTTCCATCGATTTTAGCGCCTGTCCAGAACTCGAGCCCGGAGCCGGAGTGCCAGTAATTTCAATTGACCTATATAAATTGTAGTGGTTAACAGTTTGCGCCCCCACCACCGGAGTTATCTTCACCAAATTGCTCAAAGAAATCATTTCATTCTTTCCAGAACGCACATACAATTTCCCAATATCTTCAGGGTTATCACGAAACTGTTTATCCGCCTGAACATACACCCGATAATTGCGCTGCTGCAGGTTAAAATCGTTCACATACTGAGCACCCAGAGCAGTTTGTAACGTACTGAAAACATCATCAATGGGAATATCTAGAGCCTTAGCTCGATTGCGGTCAACCTCCACAATTAACTGAGGCGTATTCGCTGCAAACGTACTAAATACCGCCTGCAATCCCGGTGTCTGATTTGCCTGCTTTAAAATCCCGCCCATAGTCTGGACTAAGCCATCTAAACCGCTGTTACCTTTGCGGTCTTGCAATTGAAATTGGAAACCCCCAAATTGACCTAAACCTTGAATTGCAGGCGGATTAACTGGAAAAATTCTCGCTTCTGGAATCCCGAAAAACTTACCACGCAACTTATCAATAATCGCTTGTACAGTTTGATCTTTTCCGTGACGTTCTTCCCAGGCTTTAAGTGTAGTAAATATAATGCCTTGATTAGAAGTGCTACCGCTAAAACCAAATCCACCCACTGAAAAAGTCCCGACAACTTCAGGAAGTTTGAGGATTTCTGCTTCTACTTGGTCCATTACTTTCTGAGTGTATTGCAGCGAAACACCTTGGGGCCCTTGAATAATTGTCAGAAAATAGCCCTG
>NZ_JAUBTQ010000017.1:45389-135607 GCF_036702515.1 Microcoleus sp. BROC3 | reverse complement strand
CATATATTTTGCTGCAC
The DNA here is from genome assembly GCF_036702515.1 of Microcoleus sp. BROC3. Classification (NCBI taxonomy): domain Bacteria; kingdom Bacillati; phylum Cyanobacteriota; class Cyanophyceae; order Oscillatoriales; family Microcoleaceae; genus Microcoleus; species Microcoleus sp. BROC3. The sequence continues at coordinate 135,590 of NZ_JAUBTQ010000017.1, read as the reverse complement.
AATAGATTTTTTCTGCCTCAGTTTCTAGCTGAGCCAGCTTTTCTTAGTCTAAACTCCAGTTAAAAGGCATGGGTTTGGAACTAAAGCCAAGTAAAACGAGACTTGCTCACACCCTCAACCAGTATGAGCAAGAAAAACCAGGATTCGACTTCCTGGGATTCAAGATACAACAATTTCCAGTAGGAAAGTATCACTCAAAACAAGGTTTTAAGACAATCATCACCCCAAGTAAGCAGAAGCAAAAGGTACACTACGACCAAATCGCTAGAGTTATTGAAGCCCACAAGGCAGCACCGCAAGCGTCGCTAATCAGCCATTTAAACCCAATTATCCGGGGATGGGCTAACTACTATGCGACTGTAGTAAGTAAGGTAGCTTACTCAGATATCGATGACCTCACGTACCAAAAGCTAAGAGCTTGGGCAAAACGCCGCCACCCCAAAAAGAATGGGGAATGGGTGTCAAAGAAATATTGGCAACCTATAGGCGGGGATAACTGGGTATTCGCAACCAAGAAGGAAGGTTTAAAACCACTTCGGTTACTTAATCATGCTGACACTCCTATAGTGCGTCATGTCAAAGTTAAAGGCGAAGCGTCACCATACAACGGAAACCTGGTTTACTGGAGTACAAGAATGGGTAACAACCCAGAAATGCCAAGTAGGGTATCAAAACTCCTGAAAAAGCAAAAAGGGAAGTGTACCCACTGTGGTTTGTTTTTCCGTGAAGACGATGTGATAGAAGTTGACCACAGAATCCCTAAATCGCAAGGTGGAAAAGATTCTTACGATAATTGGCAACTCCTTCACAGACATTGCCACGACACAAAGACTGCTATCGATGACAGTCTCGGCAACCAATCTGGCTGCAATAGTGCCAAGCCTAAGTCCACCAGAAGACTTGAAAAAGTCAATGATAAATGGACAATGAGGTATGCGTAACAAGCACCAAAGCATTGAGGAGCCGTGTGAGGTGAAAGTCTCATGCACGATTTTGAAGACCAGCGCGACTGGTGACAGTCTCGCTGAGTTTAATACTTTGGCAGTAATGAGTAATGGCGAAAAAGCTGAAAGTCCTAATTACAAAAAGTTAGACCGGAAAATTCGGAAACTTCAACGTAAATTAGCCCGCCAGCCGAAAGACTCTAAAAGGAGAAATATAACACGAATCAAGATTGCCAAGTTACACAACCGCATGGCCGACACCCGTAAAGATTTCCTGCACAAGTTATCAACCAAAGTAGTCAACGAAAACCAAGTGATTATTTTGGAAGATTTAAACGTGTCGGGCATGATGAAAAACCGGAAACTATCGAGAGCAATTAGTCAGCAAGGGTGGAGAGAATTTAGAACTCTCTGTGAAGCTAAATCTGAGAATTTTGGCAGAGAGTTTCAAGTAATTAGTAGGTGGGAACCTACTAGCCAAGTTTGTGCGGATTGTGGTTTCAAATGGGGTAAAATCGATTTGTCTGTTCGTTCAGTGCTTTGTCCCAGTTGCGGTACTGAGCAAGACAGAGATCGAAATGCTTCTAGAATGATAGAGAAAGTCGGGATGGGGAATCGCCACGACTCAAAAGTGCGACTCGTTGGCTAGAAACCAAGCCTGCTAAAGGTTTGGGGGATTAGTCGCAAGGTAAAACTAGGGAGCAACCCCAAAATAGAACCTTGACAACTGAGTGACCATGAGGGTGTAAATCCCTCCCCTGTAGATGCCAGGTGAAAGCATATCCCCTACGGTAGCGACTAGCCATCAATCCGTAAAGCGGGGATAAACGCCTTAAGCACTCCTAGTCCAGGGTAGTGTGGGGCAAGCAAAGAGCCTAGATGGGTGTAGAAATACCCCACATCCGAGTAAAGCAACAGCTTGAATCTACGTTTAAACCATCGTCACGTGGAACCAGCAAAAAGGACTGATTAGCTGGGAGACCTAAAAAGGCAAGGATAGAGGTTGGCAGATTTTTGACTGACCAACAGCATCTCTAAATAAACCCGGTGGAGAGTGGAACTCTAAAGACTCATAAGACATCTCCCAAAAAGAAATAGTTGGTCGATCGCTCTTACATTATAATGGAAGTTTACCTAAAAAATATGAGTCAGCTCCGAGAATATATTGAAAAACATCCATCCGAGACTCAAAGAGTGTTGGGTATAGACTATGACCAACTAATGGAACTAATTATTAATGCAGAAAATCTGTATGACCGTCAGAAACAACATCAAGAAAGTCAGAAAATCCGTATCATTAAACCAGGCAGCGGTCGCCCCCCTAAACTAACGATCGCAGACCAAATTCTTTTGACATTAGTATACCTGCATCACCTGCCTACCTTTCAAATTCTGGGAGTACAATTTGGAATTGGCGAATCAACCGCTAATTATATTTTTCACCGCTGGTTGAAAATATTGAGAGAGTTATTGCCTGCTTCATTGTTAGAACAAGTAAAAAAAAATAATTCGGATTTGGAATGGGTCTTGGAAATTTTGACCGAATTTGAGTTGATAGTAGATAGCTATGAGCAACCGATAGAAAGACCTACAGATGATCGGGAGCAGAAAAATAATTACTCAGGTAAGCAGAAAAGGCATACTAAAAAGAACCAAGTAATAGTCATGCCATCTGGCAAAGAAATCGTTGATGTAGTAGTTGGAGAAACCGGAGCAACGGCAGACATAAAAATTTGGAGAGACCAAAGATTGTCATTAAAATCGTCACAAAGATTTCAAGGGGATAAAGCTTATGCACTCGACCATTGATTAACACTCCTCATAAAAAACCTCGCGAGCGACCCCTGACTCCGGCTCAAAAGAGAGAGAATAAATCAAAGGCTCAAAAAATAATTTTTGTCGAGCACTTAATTAGATTGCTAAAGATATTTCGAGTAGCATCAGAAAGATTTCGGTTAAAACGGAAAAATTACGAGCCAGTAATTTTGGTAGTATGTGGATTAATACGATGGCGGATCGGTGCACTCGTCATGTATCAGTAAAAGTCCATAAAAGCCGAAAAGAAATAGTAAAAATTAGGTCATATAATTGGGTAGTTCTTGTTGACAAACCGTTGAAACCCTTATTGAAGCGTTGGTTTCGGGAGTTGAGCCCTTAAAGGGGCTCAACTCCCGAAACCAAGCGGGGGAAGGGATTGGAATTATTGGAGATGTCTATTGAGTCAACAAAGGGCTTTGAGAAAGATATTGCTAAGTTGAGTGAAGATGAAAAAGCAGCAGTGATTAAAAAAATCAACGATTGCGCCAGCCTCTTCCCCACTCAAAAAGCTGATGTCTATCGTAAGCTGCGTCGCCTGCGCTTACCGACAAATCTTAATGGTTACGAATCTTCACTCTACACACTACGGATTTCTCGAACACTAAGGGTAATTTGGGCAGTTGACGAAGATCCAATTTTTGGGCAAGTTATTTTTACTCTTTTTCGAGCAGTCAAACACGATTACCTCGATAAAGCATATCAGAGTGTTGCAGAGTCTTTATATCAAGATCGGCTTCACCAAAATCTAGAAACTGCCTAAATATCGTAAGCTTATTTATGGCACAAAATATTACGCTCTGCGATGAATATGGCATTATTTACGAAGCTATGGAGATTTTGCCCGATGATGAGCTAAAGATTTGTTTTCTAAAGGCTTTGGCAGAATTTGAAGACAACGAATGTCACAGAACAAGTAGAAGAGCATACGATCTCTGCTGTATAAAGTTCTTCTCCATCCTGATGCTCAAAAGGTTTATGTCAATCTCGATCGCATTCCAATGTACTATAATTCAAATACCAACCTTTGTTGGAGCATTTTTGTATGTCCTTGCAAGAGCTTAAAGAAAAAGCCAGCCAACTATCAGTCAGCGATCGCCTTGCCCTGCTAGGTGCGATCGTTCAATCCCTGCAAAGTACACCAGAAATCGAGAATTGGCAATATTTAATTGCACGTCCTCATGCTTGGCGCAAACAACTCTACATTAAGGGACGTAAATTACTGGCATCGACTATTTGGCGAGACATGACTGCCAATCAGATGTCACCCGAACAAGCTGCCGAAAATTGGGATTTACCCCTGTCTGCTATCTATGAGGCGATTCATTACTGTCAGAATCATCAAGAAATTTTAAAATTAGAAGCAGACGAGGAACGCTATCGATTGGAAGTAAAAGGAGTCCAAGTTGAGCCTGCGAATGCTGCTTGACGAAGATTTTCAAGCAAAGTATTTAGTCAATCTTCTTCAGGCAGCCGGTCACGATGTAGCCACAGTCAATACATTGGATTTAATGAATCATCCAGATTCAGTCGTGCTAGACGCTGCCAGAGAAAATGAGAGAGTGCTGCTTACACGCAATTGTGATGACTTTCAGCAATTGCATCAAGCGAACCCAGAACATTCAGGAATTTTGGCAGTTTATCAAGATTCTGAAGCTTCTAAGAATATGAGTTATCTGGCGATAGTGAAGGCAATTGATAATTTAGAAACAGCAGAATATGAACTAAATAATCAGTTTGTGGTGCTGAATCAATGGAGTTATTAATGAGAAATTTATGGAAAAATGCAAAATAGAAGTCTCATTGTTACCTGCTATTATACAATCTTACGCGCTTCCTTAATCGATCGCTCTTTTTATTGCAACAACTGCTTCTCCCGTTTTACCCGTTGCGCGATCGGGTATTGATAACAAGTCGTGCCGATCGACTGCTTAAACATATCGGCGAAAAGTCCGTTAAGGTTATCTGTTTTCAGCCGAGATTAGGCAAGCAAAATCGTTGGCTTTGTGGCTAAGTGCAAGCGATCGCCGATCGGGGTATAACACATCACTGCAACCGACCTTATGCTAAGTTATTGTTGGAATTACCAGCGATCGCCCGCGCCAGCAAAAAAGGAGGATGTACAAAAATGGGTAAAGGCAGGTTAGAAGCGTTCAGCGATGGTGTAATCGCCATTCTCATCACCATTATGGTGCTGGAATTGAAAGTGCCCCATGAACCTGATTTAGCTGCGCTGCGTCCGCTACTTCCAGTATTTCTGAGCTATGTACTCAGTTTTATTTATCTGGGTATCTACTGGAACAACCACCATCACTTGTTACAGGCGACTCGGCACGTCAATGGTAATGTGTTGTGGGCTAATTTGCATCTGCTGTTCTGGTTGTCACTCATTCCCTTTGTCACTGCCTGGACAGGCGAGAACCACTTCGCCGCCTGGCCAGTTGCGCTTTATGGCACTGTGCTGTTGTTGGCTGCGATCGCTTACTTCATTCTTACTCGTGTCCTTATTTCTCACCACGGTAAAGATTCCACTCTGGCAATTGCACTTGGGCGAGACTTTAAGGGGAAGGTATCAGTGGTGATTTATGCCGTAGCAATCCTGCTTTCCTTTGTGAACTCGTGGTTTGCTTTCATGCTGTATGTTTTAGTTGCGATCGTGTGGCTTATCCCCGATCGGCGTATTGAGAGAAGTCTGACTTCGTGAAGAATATTCCAGGAAAAGCCATCGCCAGGGCTAACACTTGGCTTTAGCAATTAACAAATGACAATTCATCTAGACGGATTTTTTGTTGAACCCGGTCAAGGTCGTTCTTACTACTTTGGTCAAGACCTCTATACATTCAAGGCAGTTGGTGAAGAAACAGGTGAAGCCTATGCGCTTTGTGAGGTAATTGTTGCACCTGGTGGCGGTACGCCGACCCATCGGCACAACCGAGAAAATGAATCATTTTATGTTCAAGACGGAGAGATTGAATTCCAGCTTGACGATCGTACTTTCGTTGCGACGGCTGGAACATTCCTTCATTCACCGAAAGGCCAGCTTCACCGATTTACGAATACCACGGCTACACCCGCTAAACTGCTGCTTTGGGTCACTCCTGCTGGCTTTGAGAAATTTATTGCCGAAGTTGGAAAGGCCGTGAATAATGAGATTACCCTTGGAGCATCCTTGAGTCCTGAAGATTTGGAGAAAATTCTTACTACTGCTCCCAAGTACGGTATCGAGATCGTACCTCCACCATCCGAGTAGCGATCGTGCGATTTCTTACCGTAAACAAACAACCACAACCCACACAAGTAAATAGATAGCTCATAAGGAGTCATTTGAGCTAACTGTTTTGGCAGCTTATGGGCATGACCCCGAGAGCCGGGGCAAGCGAATTGAGCGAGTTTGGCTTTACAGTTTTAAAGCTTTAGATGGATTTCTGGTAAATTAATAACTCCATTGATTCAGAACAACAAACTGATTCTTGAGGTAATATTCTGTTGTCTGTGGCTGTTTAACTCACATTAATACGGCAATGTTCATAATCGATCGATACTAAAAGATCGATTTTTCACACCCACAAAAGACAAAAATATCTCCTAGCAACATCTAGATGAAAGTATGTTAAATTTCGGACTTCTGTCCTTCCGACTCCTGCGTTACAGGTTCTGAATCTGACTGCTTGAGAGCAACTTCCGAAGATTTTGGATCGTCGGGCAATTCAGGATTGCGTTGAGAAAATCCCCAGACAAATATCACGGCGATACTCGCAACCACCAACCATTGCGGCGGAACCAAACTGTCATTAATTACTTTCACCAGCAGTCGCAAGCCCACCAAGCCAACTGTGACATAGCCAGCATCTTCAAGGTGTACGAATTCATCGAGCCAGCGGATGAACAATCCCGCCATAAACCGCAGGGTGATAATTCCTATTGTCGCGCCTGTCAGCACCAGCCAAGTTTCATCAGAAATCGCGATCGCCGTAGTGACGCTATCCAAAGAAAACGCTAAATCCGTCAGAGCAATGACTGGAATTGCTTGCCACAGAGACGAAAATCTGGGCCCGTGATGTTCTCCTTCCTCGTCAGCATCGGAGGAAAAGTGCTGGAAAACTAGCCACAGCAGGTAGAGAGCACCTAGCAGTTCAAACTGCCAGTATTGGATCACCCAAGTAGCCGTTAAAATTAGTGAAATTCGCAGTACAAAAGCAATTATCAAACCGAAGTTGAGAGCCTGTCGCTGTAGCTTGGAATCTTCCAAACCTTTAGAAATAGACGCTAGGGCGATCGCGTTGTCAGCCGAAAGTACAGCCTCCAAAGCCACCAAAACCAACAATAAGAAAAAGGCGTCTACTCCAAAACTGGGCGAAGCATCGAGAAATTGATCTAGCATTAACTATTTTGTGCACCTAAGATTTATAAATGAAGAACGCAGCGCAAATCGCTGGCTCTGTCGAACATTAGTGTCACCTTCACTTATCTTAACCTAACCTGGTCATTCTGTCCTAAGGAATAGGGAAGGAGTCAGCATTTAGTCACGAGTCAGCATTTAGTCAGCAGTTAGTCAGGAGTCAGCAGTTAGTCAGGAGTCAGAAGGAAGATTCTTCCCATCTCCCTCTCTCTTCCTCTCTCCCACTCCCGCGCCCCGAAGTGTTGCAAGTTGTAACAAATGATTCCCAAAAGCGCCAATTTGTCTCAAATTGGTGAAAGCTCGTGCCCGCGAAAAGGAGTTTTCCCAATATGTCTTTAACAGATACCCAAGTCTACGTAGCGCTCGTAATTGCTTTGATTCCCGGAATCTTGGCTTTCCGGCTGTCTACTGAACTGTACAAGTAGTTTCCAGACACCAGTTGCGAAACGCCAAACGCCTGCCTGAGCAGTTAAATCTCTCGCATTACAGACAATTGCTGCCGCACGGGAGTAGATTGTTTGTGGTCAGCAAGACGATACTGCAAGGGCAGGCCTTTTTGTTGGGAAATTCCGTCTTCAGGCGTCACCTTGGTCTCAACAATTTTGGCTGTCAGCACCCTGACGATCGGGGGCGAGTGTGCGTTAAGCTCAGAATTTGCTCTTTTGAGCTCTAAAACGTCAGTCTCAAGTATTTGAAAAAAAATTATGCAAGCGATTCAACCGACCGTTACCCCACTGCGTCCTGTAAAAAACTCCCCTCGGGTTACTCCTCGTCGCAGCAGCAGCAGCCAGCGTTCCTACCCTCACCAAACGCTGGCGGCCGAAACAGGAGTCAAGTTGGCAGTCAACATTGTACTTTCAGTTTGTGCGACTTCTGCTTTGATTCAGCTTTGGCCTCACTACCGGGCCGTGCAAGAAAAATTGCACGAAATCCAAGCTGAAGTCAATCTTACCCAAGGGCGAGTAAATCAGTCGCGATCGGACTTTAACCGCTACTTTGACCCCAGTCTTGCCAAAACTGTAATGCAAGAGCAAAGCAATCAAGCTGACCCCCAGCAGCGTCCGGTAATTTTGCAGGAACCCCAAGCACCCGATGCCGAGGAATCAACGGCGCAACCTTAAAGTAGGGGAGTTGACTGTTGGCTGTTGACGGTTGACGGTTGACGGTTGACGGTTGACGGTTGACTGTTGACCCTTCGGCTGCGCGAGCCGCCGGCGCGAAGCTGAGCGGGCAATGCTGTTGACTGTTGACTGTTGACTAATGACTGCTGACTGCTGACTGCTGACTAATGACTGCTGACTGCTGACTAATGACTAATGACTGCTGACTGCTGACTGCTGACTACTGACTTTGCCATCACGGTTTTTTCTTTCAGCAGTTGCAGTGCAGCTTGATATTGCAAGTCGGCTTCGGTGCCAATTCGATCGCGCGCGATAGCTTCCAAAGGCACTACGCGATCGGGCGAAATCCCCAGTTTGTTAATATCTGTGTGGTTCGGCGTCTCGTACTTGGCAACTGTCACGGCTAACCCGGAACCGTCAGACAAATCAAACAGCGACTGAATCAGCCCTTTGCCAAAAGTCTTTTCGCCTACCAGTTGAGCTCTGCCGTTATCTTGCAGCGCACCAGCCAAAATTTCGCTAGCACTGGCACTTCCCTTGTTCACCAAAACAATCAGCGGATCGTCAGTTAGGGCTTCTCCAGAGGCTTCAAAACTGCCGAGAATGCCTTGTCGGTTCACCGTGTAGACGATCGTCCCGGAATCGAGCCACAAGCGGGCAATTTCAATCCCTGCTTGCAACAGTCCGCCCGGGTTGTTCCGCAGGTCGAGAATGTAGGCGGCGGCTCCTTGTTTTTCCAAGCGGTCGATCGCGCGGGCGACTTCCTCAGTGGCGTTAGCGCTGAATTGACTCAGGCGAATGTAGCCCACCGGTAAATTCTCCGACCCCGACTGCAATTCGGCGTAAACCGGATTCAGAGCAATGCGATCGCGCACTAGCTTAATTTCCTCAGGAGCGTCCCTTCCCTCGCGCCCCAAGGTCAAGGTAACAGGAGTGCCGATGCGGCCGCGCATTCTAGTTGCGGCTTCGTCTAGGCTCAATTCTGAGGTGGGAGTGCCGTCAATTTTCAGAATGCGATCGAGGGGTTGGATGCCGGCTTTATCCGCCGGTGAGCCGGCCAAAGGAGCCACCACTGTCAGGGTATTTGTTTGGGGGTCGAGCGCAATTTGCAGCCCAACTCCCGTCAATTCCCCGGAAGTGTTGACCTGCAAACTTCGGTACTGTTCGGGTTTCAGCAGTCGAGTGAAGGGGTCGTCCAGATTCGCCAGCATCCCCTGAATAGCCGTGTAAGTCTGCTGTCTGTCGTTGAGCGGTTGCTTGACGGCTTTTTCGCGAATCGACCACCAGTTTTTAGAGTTGAATTTGTCGTCCACGTAAGAGCGGTTGACAATTCGCCAAGCTTCGCTCAAAAGCTGCTGTTCAGGAGTTAGGGCTGCAGCAGGCCCGGCCCACCCGCCTAGAAGCAGGGCGACTTGGAGGAAAAGTACAATAGCAATCTGGAAAACTCGTCTGTGCATGATTTTTCTGTAAAAGATAGGCAAGTATGGCATCTCGTGTATTTTAAGTTTGTAGGCTTTTAAGCTTTTGGGCATTTAACTCTCCCCAAGGCATTCGGCATTAGTCAAACGTCCGCCGCCAACAAAAAATTAGTTAAATGTAACATTTAATCGCAAAATGAGTGAAGTTTTATCATTAATATTAAAATTTAGGCCCCAGCGACCCGCGGGCAGGGTCGGACTTTAGTCCTCCGCTCGGCTCTTGGCTGTATGCCAGCTTGGGGCGGATGTTGAGCTTGCAGAAAATGGTATTTGAGACTCGGCAAAAGCATCGCCCGCGTGAAAATTGCACGGCAATTATGTTACATTTTTTATCACAGTCTGGAATTCGATCGGGCAACGCCAGCGAGTAGGGACAAGCCACCGCTTAGTTTCCCAGGGCTTGCAGGCGATCGCACAATAGAGTTCCTTTCGTCAGCTCCAAATTTAAAAAATAGCCTCAGGCATTTGCTAGTAAAAGCAAGCTGCTCGGCGCGGGGCGACAAAAAACCTTGTGGCTGCTGCCCTGAACCTCAACCACAGCAATATTCTTTTAGGAATTCTGGCTCCATGTTTTCTAAACAAATCACCGACTCAAAAACCTACCAGTGGTTTGAGGAACGCCTGGAAATTCAGGCGCTCGCCGACGACATCACTACGAAGTACGTACCCCCGCACGTCAATATTTTCTACTGCTTGGGCGGAATTACTTTAGTTTGCTTTCTGATCCAGTTTGCCACCGGCTTCGCGATGACTTTCTATTACCGTCCGACGGTAGCAGAAGCGTTTTCTTCTGTGCAATACCTGATGACTGAAGTCAACTTCGGCTGGCTGATCCGCTCCATCCACCGCTGGTCTGCCAGCATGATGGTGCTGATGATGATTTTGCACATCTTCCGGGTTTATCTGACCGGTGGCTTCAAAAAGCCCCGCGAGTTAACCTGGGTGACAGGAGTAATCTTGGCAGTCATCACTGTTTCTTTCGGCGTGACCGGCTATTCGCTGCCTTGGGATCAAATCGGTTACTGGGCGGTTAAAATCGTTTCCGGCGTCCCCGAAGCTATCCCGTTTGTCGGTTCTTTAATGGTTGAACTGCTGCGCGGCGGTGTCAGCGTCGGTCAAGGCACTTTGACTCGCTACTACAGCTTGCACACTTTTGTGTTGCCTTGGCTGATTGCAGTCTTCATGCTGGCTCACTTCTTGATGATTCGCAAGCAAGGTATCTCTGGCCCGTTGTAAGTTTTGAGTTGTGGGGGCGGTATTTTTTTGCCCCCCCGCTGAATTGTGAGTTGAAAATTCAGAATTCATCACTCATGATATTTATTTACGGCTAATACTTCCTGCGATCGCACCGCTGATTCAAACTAACGAATACAGCGGAATCCCAGGCCCGGGTAAAACTAAAAGGAGAACACTCTCACTATGTCTATTCTCAAAAAACCAGATTTGAGCGATCCCGACCTCCGCGCTAAGCTCGCTAAGGGCATGGGTCACAACTATTACGGCGAACCAGCTTGGCCTAATGACTTGCTCTACGTTTTCCCTATAGTAATCATGGGAACGATTTCTCTGTGCGTGGGCTTGGCGGTACTAGACCCGGCTTTGGTTGGCGAACCTGCTAATCCTTTTGCTACTCCGCTGGAAATTCTGCCGGAATGGTATTTGTGGCCTGTGTTCCAAATCCTGCGCGTTTTGCCTAACAAATTGTTGGGTATTGCTTGCATGGCCGGTGTTCCCCTTGGCTTGATTTTGATTCCGTTCATCGAGAATGTTAACAAGTTCCAAAATCCGTTCCGCCGCCCTGTTGCTACTACTGTTTTCCTGTTGGGAACTGCGGTAACTCTGTGGTTGGGTATTGGTGCTATTTTCCCGATCGACAAATCTTTCACACTGGGTCTTTTCTAAGATTTAAGTTTGCTTGATTTTGACGCCTGCGGGTTTCCTGTAAAGTGCTTTGGTACTGGTGGGAAACTTTAGCGGGCGTCAATTGATTTTAGATTTTAGATTTTAGATTTTAGATTTGGGATTTTAGATTTGGGATTTTAGATTTTAGATTTTATATTTATCGCTCTATAATTTAATAATTATCGGTAATTAATTGTAGGCACAACGGCTGGTATGAAAGTGCCGATTATCGATCGACCCTACACCGCCCTAGGATCAAATTCCATTAATTTTTATTGCGAAGGCTGGACAAACCGACCTAGAATATGTAGGGTAAGCGCGTGGTATCTTTTGTATAACTAGAAGAACTTCAGACCTATAGAATAATAGCAACTGTCCTAGGTGCAAGCTATGTCCCCAGAGAAAGCAATAATTCTTGATTTTGCCGAGACAGACGCGATGAAATCGATTCTGCCGAATACCTCAATCCTTTCGAGTCACGGCGCAAATTGGGAGGGAATTCATGTCGAATATCATCGTCAGCCGCCAAACGAATCTCCCGAACACTATCTGCAACAGCACAGCATTGGCATAATATTCTCTTCAGCTATCGGGGGAGTAGCACTGAACGGGAAACGCTACGGTAGCCAACCGTGCCAAAGTGGAGAGATGTTCATCGCTGCTGCTGGTACTGATTTTCAGTCACATGCAGTCGAAGAACATGAATTTATGGCGATCGCCCTTGACCCTACCGAATTCGACAATACAGTTGGCGAATCGACAAATTCAAACCTCATAGAAATTATACCGCACTGGCCAATCACCGATCCGTTAATTTTCGGAATAGCCTGGGCACTCAAAACCGAACTCGAATCAGGAGGATTAAACGGTACTCTTTATGTCGATGCACTCAAAAACGCGCTTTCAATGCACATACTGCACCACTATTTTACACAAAAACCGCATCTGCGAGATTTTGAATGCGGTCTCGATCCTGTCAAATTGCAGATTGTTATTAACTACATAAATGACTACCTAAACCGAGATTTGCACATAGCTGAATTGGCTAAGTTAGTGCAGATTAGTCCTTATTATTTCAGTCGTTTGTTCAAAAAATCAATTGGAGTCACGCCCCATCAATACGTCACCCAGTGCCGGATTGAGAAAGCCAAACAGTTGTTAAAAAGGCAAGATTTATCAATAATCTATATCTCGCAGCAAGTCGGGTTTCACGACCAAAGTCACTTTAGTAAAACTTTCTGCAAACTTGTCGGTTTGACTCCTAAGAAATATCGCGATCAACTTTAATAAAGGTAACACCCGCAGTCTGGCAGGGGTTAAAAACCCCAGGCGGACTGTCGGACTCTCGGACTTACCCAAAGTTTTTGGCATTCTTGAGTTTTTGCATTCACCCACAAGTCCGCCGGGGAATTAATTCCCCGTCTCATAGCGAAAGTCGGTTGAAACCGACTGGCAAATGCAATTAAATTATCATCAATACCAGTCCTCTTTGAGAGGACTTTCGCTATGAGACAGGGGTTTTTAACCCCTGGCGGACTGTCGCACTTACTCATCAAACCCGTAGAATGTCACACTTACTGATCGAATTCGTCAGCGTTGTTACAATTATTCATAAAATTAGGTAAAATTTCGCAAGAAAATTGTATGTTTAACAAGTTTTCCGCAAGAATTTACAATAAAGCAGAGCTCGTACTTCTATATACTTAGTCGCATAACATAAACCAGGGGTACCAGCTATGAGCTCTCAAAATCAACAGGCATCTTACGGTCAAATTCCCTTAAGTTTTATTGCAAATGCTGGACAAACAGACCCGAATGTGAAATTTCAGGTGAAAGGTGCCGGTCACAGCATCTTTTTTAGTCCAAACGAAATTGCTTTCGTCGCTTTCCAGCCACCTAATGAACCGGGAAGCCAACCAACAAATTCTTCAATTGTCCGCAGCAGCTTAGCCAACAGCAACTCGAATCCCACAATTTCCGGGCTGGAACAATTGCCGGGAGTTGCTAACTTTCTATTAGGCGAAGATTCTAGTCAATGGCAGACTAATGTGCCTACTTTTAACGGCGTTGTTTATCAAAACGTCTATCAAGGAATTGACCGCGTTTTCAAAGGCACAGAAGGACAACTTAAGAGCGAGTTTCTAGTTGCACCTTTTGCAGATCCGAGTCAAATTAAGATGAACTATACTGGTGTTAACGACATCCGGTTGCGCGACGACGGTGCACTGATATTAGAGACACCGCTAGGGGAATTAATTGATAACGCACCCATAGTTTATCAGGACATCAACGGACAGCGGGTGAATGTTCCCGCAGCTTACAATTTATTAGGAAACGGTCAAGTTAATTTTAGCTTGGGAGATTTTGACCGCACTCAACCCCTAGTTATTGACCCGGTTTTAGCTTACTCCACTTACCTAGGAGGCAGCGGCTCTGACACCGCCAACCGCATGACTGTAGATAGCACCGGTGCGGCTTACATTATTGGCACTACTGTTAACAATTTTACTACTACTCCTGGTGCATTCCAAACTACGCCTGCAGGTCAAGCTGATTTCTTAGTTACTAAGATTAATCCTCAAGGAACTGCGTTAGTTTACTCTACTTATATCGGCGGTGCTGGCAATGAATACGGTTTTGACATTGCAGTAGACAGTCAAGGCAATGCTTATGTAACCGGACAAGTCGATCCGGGTTATCCCACTACACCGGGTTCTTTTCAACCAACAGCAACTGTTTACAGTGCTGCGGCAACTAAACTTAATGCTGCCGGGAATGCGTTAGTTTATTCTACTTTCTTAGGCGGTGGGGGGAGTGCCATAGGTACTCGCATTGCTGTAGACAGTAACGGCAATGCTTATGTTGCCGGGCCGACAGGCAATGGTTTCCCCATTAAGAATGCCTCCCAGCCTACAATAGGAGGCGACATTGATGGGTTTCTTACTAAAGTTAATCCAACTGGCAGTGATTTAGTTTACTCTACTTATTTCGGCGGTAACAATCGTGATGACGTTGGAGGCATGGCAGTAGACAATAATGGTAATGCCTACGTTACTGGCTTTACTACTTCGACTAATTTACCCTTGACTAATGCCGTTCAAAGTACCATGGGAGGTGGAGAAGATGCTTTTATTAGTAAATTTGATGCGAATGGTGCACGTAGTTATTCCACTTATTTAGGTGGCAACGGCAATGAGAAAGGTGGGGGTATCGCTATAGATAGTGCTGGAAATGCCTATATTGTGGGAAATACCTCTTCAACTAATTTTCCTACAGCTAGTCCGATTCAAGCCACGAATGCAGGTGGTGCTAATGATGCTTTTGTCAGCAAGCTGAATCCTGTCGGTAACTCTTTGATTTATTCAACTTATTTGGGTGGCAGCGGAGAGGACAAAGGCTATAGTATTGCTATAGACAGTACGAATAATGTTTATGTGACGGGGGAAACGACTTCGACTAATTTCCCGACTAAGAATGCTATTCAAAGTATTAGCGGCGGCGGCAAAGATGCTTTTGTCACAAGTATCAATTCATCTGGTTCTGCCTTAGTTGATTCTACTTATCTTGGTGGCAGCGGTAACGACTACGGTGGTGGTATTGCGGTGGATACTTCTGGTGCAGTTTATGTGGCGGGAGGTACTGCTTCTACTAATTTGCCTACAGCGACTCCTTTGCAAGCGGCGAATGGGGGAGGTGACTCTGATGCTTTTATTACTAAGATAATTGCTGGCGGGCCGCAGGTGAAGATTGTTGAGTCGGGCGGCAGCACTAATGTAGCAGAAAGCGGGACGACGGATACTTATACAGTGGTGTTGACTAATCAGCCTACTGCAAATGTTGCGATCGCACTCAATACCGGCACTCAAATTCAACCTATTGCCGGTATTAGTTTTACTCCAACTAACTGGTTTGTACCGCAAACGGTGACAGTCAGTGCAGTTAATGATAGCCTAGCAGAAACTTCGCCGCACAGCGGCCCGATCTCTCACACTGCTATCAGTACCGATACTAATTATAACGGGACTACTGCAAGTTTTACCGTCAATGGCACTGCTGGCAATACCGTCAATGCTAATATTACCGATAACGACACCGCAGGCGTTACCATTACTCCTACTAACACGACTGCGAAGGAAGGTGGTGCAACTGGAAGTTATAGCGTTAAATTAAATACTCAACCGACTGCACCTGTTACGATTAATTTGGCTACAGGCAGTCAAATTCAACCAATTACCGCACTTACTTTTACCGCTACTAATTGGAATGTCGCTCAAACTGTGACGGTGAAAGCGGTTAACGACAATGCAGTTGAAGGAAATCATGCAGGTGCGATCGCCCATACTGCTACCAGTACCGATACTAACTATAACAGCATCATAATTCCGGCTGTTAGTGTCGCCATTACCGATAACGACACGGCAGGTTTCAGCATTGCACCTACGAACATAACTGCTACAGAAGGCGGTGCAAATGGCAGTTACAAAATCCTGCTAACTTCGCAACCGACGGCACCGGTTACTATCAGTTTCAATACAGGCAATCAACTTAATCAGATCGCCACACCTATTACTTTTGACAGCACTAACTGGAATGTTGCGAAAACAGTCACTGTCACTGCGATCGACGACAATTTAGCACAAGGAACCCACAGCGGCACGATCGCTCACACAGTTACGAGTACCGATGCAAATTATAACGGCAAAGCCATTCCCAATGTGACAGCATCGATTACTGATAACGATAGTCCCGGTGTTTCTCTTGTCCAATCAGGAGGCGGGACAGCTATTGCTGAAGGCGGTGTAACGGATAGCTACGGCGTAATTCTGACTACCGCACCTAGTGCAAACGTCACGATTAATTTTGACACGGGGAGTCAAATTAATGCGATCGCACCTGTTACTTTCACGCCGAATAATTGGAATGTGGCGCAAAATGTCAGTGTTACGGCGATCGATGACAGCATAGCGCAAGGCACCTACAGCGGCACGATCGCTCACACGTCTGTCAGTACCGACACTCAGTATAACAACCTGACGATTTCTCCCGTGACTGCCACAATTGCTGATAACGATACCGCAGGCGCGAGTATTTCACCGGAGAGCACAACTGCTACAGAAGGCGGTGCAACAGGCAGTTATACACTCAAGTTAAATTCGCAGCCAACTGCACCAGTTACTATCAGTTTTGATGCGGGAAATCAAATAAGTGAGATCGCTGCAATTACCTTCGACGCTACTGACTGGAATGTTGCGAAACCCGTGACAGTAACGGCTACAGACGATGCGGCTGTGGAAGGAAATCATGCGGGGGCGATCGGGCATACTGCTACCAGTACCGATGTTAAATATAACAGCATTACCATTTCCCCTGTTAATGTCGCCATTACTGATAACGACACTGCCCCAACTCCAACACCTCCAACACCTCCAACTCCAACACCTCCAACACCTCCAACTCCAACACCTCCAACTCCAACTCCAACACCTCCAACACCTCCAACTCCAACACCTCCAACACCTCCAACACCTCCAACTCCAACTCCAACTCCAACACCTCCAACACCTCCAACTCCAACACCTCCAACTCCAACTCCAACACCTCCAACTCCAACACCTCCAACTCCAACACCTCCAACACCTCCAACTCCAACACCTCCAACCCCAACACCTCCAACCCCAACACCTCCAACTCCTACCCCAACACCGACACCTGCTGGAATTAGTGTTAATCCTGCAAGTGGATTAACCACGACAGAAGCAGGGCAAACAGCCACATTTAATGTCAAACTCAACAGCCAACCTACTGCGGATGTCAAAATAGATTTAGGAAGTTCCAATACAGCAGAGGGAATAGTTTCCCCACAATCGATTACCTTCAATTCTGTTAATTGGAATCAAGCGCAGAGGGTGACGGTAACTGGTGTTAATGACAGTGTTGCTGACGGCGATAAGAATTACAGCATTCTTACCACCCCTGCTGTTAGCACTGATAGCAATTACTCCGGGTTAAATGCAGCAGATGTCGCCGTTACCAATGTTGATAATGACAGCAATAATCCCCCAGCACTAGACTCTGCTGGCAACACTGCAAGTGCAGCAAGCGCAATCAGTGTAGCCTCTAGTCTCAAAAGCTACAGCGACGCGGTGAGCAGCAGCGACACCGATGATTACTACAAATTTAGCTTAGGTGCTAGCAATGACTTCAACTTGTCGCTGGGCGGACTGAATGCAGATGCTAAAGTTGAGTTGTTCGACATTAGCGGAAATGCGATCGCCAGTTCCAATAATTTTGGCACTGCATCCGAGTCAATTAACCGCACCTTAGAACACGGCACCTACTACGTCCTAGTCTCATCAGTTGGCGGTGCTAGCACGCCCTATAATTTAAACCTGTCTGTCGCACCTCGCCTGAACGGTATCACCACTACTAGCTCTGATTTCCCAGCGTACAAAGCTAGTGAAGAAATACTCACTACAGACAATTTAAGTATCTCTCCTGCCACGGATATATCCGGCCCGCTGATCAACATGGATAAGTTCCGCGCCGCACCGGGTTTTGCCGGAATTGATGGTCGGGGTTTGGCAACAGTAATCATAGATACGGGCATTGATTTAAACCACCCTTTCTTTGGCCCGGATAGTAACTCTAACGGCATTGCCGATCGCATCGTCTATAACTACGATTTTGCTGACGGTGACGCAAATGCTAGTGACGTGGACGGACATGGATCGAACGTTTCTAGTATTGCCACCTCTCAAGACAGTATCTATAGGGGGATGGCACCTGGTGCCAATATTATCCATCTCAAAGTCTTTAAAAATAGTGGCGGCGGTGACTTCTCGTATGTAGAACAAGCCTTACAATGGGTGGTGGCCAACGCCACTACATACAACATTGCCAGTGTCAATATGTCGCTGGGAGACACCAGAAATTACAACACTCCCCAAACGCTCTACGGCCTTAACGATGAGCTAGCAGCGTTGGCAGCGAGAAATGTGATCGTCGTCTCGGCATCAGGCAACAGTTTCTTCAACGAAGGCAGCGCTCAGGGCGTGAGTTACCCATCGGCCGATCCGAACTCCCTTTCGATCGGGGCTGTGTATGACTCGAACTCCGGTGGTTATAGCTATGGAAGTGGCGCTCGCGCCAATACCACGGCTAGCGATCGCATCACACCGTTCTCTCAGCGCCACAGCACTCTGACAACAGTTTTTGCGCCTGGAGCGCCCATTAAAGGTGCCGGCCCAACAGGCGGTTTAATCACCCAGCACGGTACCAGCCAAGCTGCACCCCATATCGCTGGAATTGCCGTTCTAGCACAGCAGCTAGCGCAACGAGACTTAGGCCGCCGACTAACGCCAAGCGAATTTGCCAATCTTTTGAAATCAACTGGCGTCACTATTAATGACGGGGACGACGAAAACGATAACGTTACCAAAACGGGGTTAAACTTCAAGCGCGTCGATATGCTGGCTTTGGGTGGAGGTATTATTGGCAATCGCCCGCCACAAGAGAAGATTCGCCTGGGAAGTCGGTACACTGCTCTCAATGAAGACCTTCTTAACGTCTACACAGACCCGGATGGCGACCTACTCACCTACACGCTAACCCGGTCTGACGGCAGCTCATTACAGAGCAATCCGAACAGCAGTTGGCTTGGATTGTCGTTTAACTCTGCCACAAACAGCATCAAGTTCACCGGCACTCCCCCAAGCAACTGGCAAGACTTCTACGCAAATTTAACAGCAACAGACCCTTATGGTGCGAGTGCCAGCCAGATCATCCACGTAGTAAAAAGTGGAGATGGCAGGGTCATCGACGGTTATATTTCTGCGGCGACTGTCTTCTTAGATGCCAACAAAAACGGCATCAAAGATAGCAACGAACCATCCACCATTACCGATGCCAGCGGTAAATATAATCTCGATATTTCCTTCGAGACTTTCGACACCAACAAAAACGGAGAAATAGACCCATCAGAAGGTAATTTAGTTGCTACTGGAGGCACTGACACTGCTACTGGTTTGCCCCTAGAAACGCCAGTCACCGCACCACCAGATTCTACTGTTGTCACCCTCTTAACCAGCTTAGTCGCCGACTTAATCGACAAAGGAGTTGCACCCGAAGCAGCGCAATCTCTCGTCAAATCTTCTCTTTCCCTCCCTGCTGATGTTGACCTGATTAACTTAGACCCCATAGACGCTACCAACAAGAACCAACCCGGGGGCATCGCAACTTTGGCAGCAATGGTGAAAGTCCAAAACTTCATCACTCAAACTAGCGCTTTGATCGACGGTGCTTCCAGTGCAGCTAGTAAGGATCTTGTCAAAGCTGTTGTCAGTTCAATTACGAGTCAAATTCAATCCGGCACTGTTTTAAATCTCAGCAACGCAGCCGCTTTAGAACCAATAATTCAGCAATCAGCGGCGAAAATCCAGCAGATTGACCCCAGTTTCAACAGTCAAAAAGTTACCTCAATTACCTCGCAAGTTGCGACAGTAATGGCAACAGCAAATCAGCGCATTGATACCGCTGTCTCCAACCCAACAGGAACATCAATTCCTGAATCAGTAGCCCGCGTCCAACAAGTAGCTTTGGGCCCAACCACTCAAGACTTCAAAGAAGTTGGTGCGGGAACTAAGACAATTTCCCAGGTAGTTACTGAGAATACTGGTGCTGCTTTAGATAGCAGAATTCAAGCTGTAATATTACCTGCTGGGATTGCAACTCCTGTAGTCACCGGCGATGCGGATTTGGGCAGCAATTCCCCCGATCGGATTCTCGGTACAAATGGCGACGATATCCTGACGGGCGACAGCAGCAATAATGTTTTGATGGGCATGAGGGGCAATGATTCCCTCGACGGTGGGGTGGGGAATGACACTCTTTTCGGGGGCAAGGCTAACGATACAATGCTTGGCGGTAACGGTGATGATGTCTTGTTTGGCAATCGCGGTATTGACATTTTGAACGGCGGCGATGGCAGCGATATTCTGCTGGGAGGTAACGGTGATGATTTGTTGGATGGCGGTTTGGGAAATGATAGTTTGACGGGAGGTATGGGAGTAGATAAATTCTTGCTCTCTACTAATTCTGGTACTGATACTATTACTGACTTTGAAGTCGGTAAAGACTTGTTAGTCTTGGGCAACGGGCTGACTTTCTCGCAATTGGCGATCGCTCAAAACAGCGGTGCAACATTAATTCGCTTGGCGGCAACTGGAGAAATTTTAGCATCTCTGAATGGGGTGACGGCAAGTGCGATCGGTGCCGCAAATTTTGGCTCAATCTAATAGCACTAGGGCTTACGCATAAATACCAAAGAAACCGGGTTTTTTGCCCGGTTCAAGGGCTGTAACGAAGTTTTTTCGTAAAAAACCCGGTTTCTTACCACCCGTGCGTAAGTCCCGATCGAGTAGTAGTGTATCCACCCATGAGGTTTTTGATATGAACGAAAACTCAAAACCAATCTTTTTTCCTGTTTCTCGGTTTAAGTTGCTCGTGATGTCCCTAGTAACCTTCGGACTCTATCAAATTTTTTGGTTTTACAAAAACTGGCAGCTATTCAAAGCCGCAACTGGAAGCAACATTAGCCCATTTTGGAGAGCTGTTTTCAACGGTCTTTTTTGTTATTCCTTAATTACTAAAATTAGAAATAGGGCTAAATTGCGCGGTATTGAC
Organism: Microcoleus sp. BROC3; assembly: GCF_036702515.1. Taxonomy (NCBI): domain Bacteria; kingdom Bacillati; phylum Cyanobacteriota; class Cyanophyceae; order Oscillatoriales; family Microcoleaceae; genus Microcoleus; species Microcoleus sp. BROC3. The sequence continues at coordinate 114,250 of NZ_JAUBTQ010000017.1, read as the reverse complement.
GCCAACTTTAGTCCATTCTTGCTGACTGTTGCTTGGTTTGGGCTTGCGCTGTGTGCCCGACTGCCAAAACCATACTTGCTAGTGAGTTTTTTCTCTGTAATAGTTTTGCTTCCAGTTCAAGAGATTGTGAATGAACTGAACAGTTTAGTAGCCCCAAACCACAATCCTAACAGTCGATTTTCGGTATGGAATATAGCAACTATCGCTGTGGGAGGCAGCCTGACTGTACTTGCGATCGTCGGGATACTGATGCCAGAAACTTAGGTGCAATTTGCATCAGTTTCACAATTCCAAACATCAAAAATTACTGTTGTTAACTAATAGGGAAATTAATCATGTCTACCTTCAAGAACGCTGCCAACTTTCCTGCAGGCACAAATCCCCAATCCCTGACTGCCGAAAACTTTAATAACGACAATATCCCAGACTTAGCCATCAGCAGCGGAACCGCTGTTTCCCTATTAATAGGGAACAGCCAAGGAGGATTTGGCACTCCCACCAACGTGAATCAATCCAGTCGTACTCCCATCGTATCAGGTAATTTTAACACCGATAATTTCCTAGACCTAGCCGTAACTAACTGGTCTGGTGGAGAATTTCCTAGTGGTTCCGTTTACATCTTACCGGGTACTGGTCAAGGTACTTTTGGCAACTCCACTAGCTTTAGCGCCGGGACAAAGCTGCCGAGTGCGATCGGCGTAGGAAATTTTAACGCAGACAACTTATCAGACATAGTTGTAGCAGACATTAATGGCGGCGTTTCCATCGGATTACAAAACGCTCAAGGCAACGGTTTTGCTATTGAAGAAAATATATCTCAGGTAGGGACAACTCCAACCGCGATCGCAGCGAGAGACTTTAACGGCGATGGCAGCCTCGATCTTGCTATCACCAGCAGCGCTTCTAACAACGTTTCCATCCTACTGAACACGGGAGGCGCTGGTGCAGACAGATTTTCAATCCCGGTAAATTATGCAGTTGGGACTAATCCCACATCCATTGCCGCAGGAGACTTTAACGGTGACAACATCCTCGATCTCGCCATCACCAACAGCGTTTCTAACAACATTTCCATTTTACTTGGAACTGGTCAAGGTGTCTTTGGCAGTGCCACTAACTACACAGCAGGAGGCAATAGTCCGACATCGATCGCAGTTGCCGACTTAAACGCCGACAGCAAACTCGATATCGCCGTGGCTAACAATCAATCAAACAACGTTTCTATTCTAACTGGAACCGGTCAAGGCACCTTTGGCAACCCCATTAACTACGCAGTCGGGACAAATCCAAAAGCGATCGCCATCAAAGATTTTAACGCCGACAACAAACCCGATCTCGCCACCGCCAATAGCGGTTCTAACAATGTCTCGATCCTGCTGAATACCACCGTTGAGGTGAATTTCGGTGCAGCCACTTACAGCGGTACTGAAGGAACAACAGACACCATCGTTAATGTCCCCGTCAAGATCAGTGGCGGCACTCCCTTCAGCGATGTAGTTGTACCGATCGCACTTAACCCCAGCAGTACAGCTACCCAAAATTCAGACTACACTTTTTCACCTGCCACTCTCACATTCAGTGCAGGTACCAACACCCTGACTCAGAATGTTGCTGTCACTGTCAAAGCTGACAATATCCCAGAGAACTCCGAAACAGCGGTGTTCAGCTTTGGTACGATTACTGATGGGATTGCAGGTACAACAAATCAATCAACACTGACTATTCCGGCTAACGATGCTGTAGCTTACACTGTTGCTGCTGGTAATGCCAGTATCGCCGAAGGCAACTCCGGTGGCAAAACTCCTGTTACTTTCACTGTGACTCGCAGCGGTGGAATCAATGCTGCCAGCAGTGTAAATTATGCACTCGCGGGTACTGCTACAAACAGCAGCGATTACAACAATATCGGCGGCACTTCTGGCGCAACTGGCACGACTGGTACGATTAATTTTACTGCTGGCCAGACATCCAGAACTATCACTCTTGATGTTTTAGGGGATAGCGCGATCGAACCTAATGAAACCATTACCGTTACTTTATCAAATCCTGTTGCACCAGACCCTGCACCTACAATTACTACTGCTACTGCTAGCACTACTATTACTAACGATGACAGTCCAGGCTTTACTATCAATCCTGTAAACGGACTGTCCACAACAGAAACAGGAGGCACTGCTACATTTACAGTTAAACTTAAAAGCCAACCTACTGCTAACATTACTCTTGGTTTCAGTAGTTCCAATTCCGCAGAAGGAACAGTTTCTAGCAATAGTTTAACTTTCACGCCTGCGAACTGGAATGAACTGCAAACAGTAAAGTTGACTGGTGTTGACGACAGCATTGCTGATGGCAATAAAACTTACAATATCGTTACCGATCCGGCTGTCAGTACAGACAGCAATTACAATAATCTCAATCCCGCCGATGTCAGCGTCACAAATACTGATAACGAAACTCCTGGCATCACAGTTAATCCGATAGCAGGATTAACGACAACAGAAACAGGCGACACTGCTAATTTCAGCATTCTCCTGAACACACAACCAACTTCACCAGTCGCGATCGCACTTACCAGTTCCAATCCCGCAGAAGGAAAAGTTTCTCAACCAAGCCTGAATTTCACTCCCAATAACTGGAATCAATCACAAACAGTCACGGTGACAGGTGTTGACGACAGTGTAGCTGACGGAGATACAGCTTACAAGATTGTCACCGCTGCAGCGAGCACTGACAGCAATTACAACAACCTCACTCTGGCTGATGTTAGCGTCACTAACAGCGACAAGGATACAGCAGGCGTTTCTATCAATCCTGCCAGCACTAATGCTACAGAAGACGGTGCAACTGGGAGTTATACACTTAAGCTAAATTCGCAGCCAACTGCACCTGTCACTGTCAGTTTTGACGGAGGGAATCAAATAAATGCGATCGCCTCGGTTACTTTCGACAGCACTAACTGGAATATTGCCAAAACAGTCACAGTTATCGCTACAGACGATGCCGTTGTTGAAGGGAATCACAGCGAGGCGATCGGGCATACTTCTACCAGTACCGATGTTAAATATAACAGCATCACAATTTCTCCTGTTAATGTCGCCATTACTGATAACGACACTGCCCCAACCCCAACACCTCCAACTCCAACACCTCCAACTCCAACACCTCCAACACCTCCAACACCTCCAACACCTCCAACACCTCCAACTCCAACACCGACACCTCCAATACCTCCAACACCTCCAACACCTCCAACACCTCCAACACCTCCAACACCTCCAACTCCAACACCGACACCTCCAACACCTCCAACTCCTACCCCAACACCGATAACTCCAACACCGACACCTGCTGGAATTAGTGTTAATCCTGCAAGTGGATTAACCACGACAGAAGCAGGGCAAACAGCCACATTTAATGTCAAACTCAACAGCCAACCTACTGCGGATGTCAAAATAGATTTAGGAAGTTCCAATACAGCAGAGGGAATAGTTTCCCCACAATCGATTACCTTCAATTCTGTTAATTGGAATCAAGCGCAGAGGGTGACGGTAACTGGTGTTAATGACAGTGTTGCTGACGGGAATAAAGCTTACACCATTGTTACCAGCCCTGCTGTCAGCAATGACAGTAAATACTCCGGCTTAAATGCAGCAGATGTCGCCGTTACTAATACCGATAACGAAACCCTTTGGTGCGGTTTAGAAAAAGGATTAGACAAACTGGAAAACATTGTTAACGACCAACTGAATGCGTTCAAACTGCCAATTTTAGGAGGACTAAGCGACATTTATCCGAATTTTATTAGCAATTTCAAAAATAGTCTAGTCAATACCGTTAAAAATGCAACCGATTTCACGCCTAGTCAGCTAGAAAATAGCATTCGGGAGGCTGTTGGTTCGGCATTCGATGTTAAAGTCGAAAGTAGTTTAAATCCAAATGACAGTAACTTAGTCATTAAAATTGGCAAAAAATATCAACTAGATGATATTAAGTTTGCTGAAGATTTAGGGTTGCCAGCACTCGGATTGAAAGTCAAAAAGCCTCCGAAGCTATCGAATCAAGTTGTCGCCTTCTCACCGACTACCAATCTCTCTCGTTTTGCCAATTTATCCAATAATCTAGAAGCATCAAGCCTCAATTCCAATATCAGTAATTCAGCCGAATTAGCACCTGTTATAGATAGTAGTAATGGAGTTCAGTTAAGTGCGATCGTTCCTTCTCAGAGTGTGATTTCGCCAGTTGCTAGTCTTTTCAAGACACCTCAAAAATCGGGATTTGACTATGAATTATCTATTGGCGTCGGTTACAACAAAGATTTTGGCTGCTACATCGATACGGACAATACCAAATTAAACGCTAACTTTAAGTTAGCACTTCCTGAGAATTTCAAGGTTCAAGCTAACCTCGCTTTTTTACAAGCTGAATTTACCGACGATCCTGAAAACCCAACTCAACTTGAGGCCAACTTTGAAGTCAAGTTAAATGATTTGGATAATCTAGGCGGTACTGATGATGGCAATCGTTTAACTTTGTCTGAGTTAGACGGCAGCTATCAGTTAGAAGACTTATTTCACTCTAGCTTAACCAGTAATGCCAATCTCGGTTTGCACGGCAAAACTAGCATCGACGGCGATGCTGCTTTTCCATCTTTTGACTTTGATTTGGCAGTCAATTGGCCGCTGATTAATTATAAAAATGGTCAATTAAATAATTCGTCGTCATCCTCAAATCAATTGCTAGGTTCCTCACCATCAAATACTACCGACAATTTTTTTACCGGATTGCCTAACCCGACAGTTGCATTTAACAACCTCAAACTCGACTTAGGAACCTTTATCAGTAACTTGGCTAAACCAATACTTAACACTGTTTCTGATATTCTCGACCCATTTAGACCTGTTCTAGATTTCCTAAATACAGACACTAAGTTACTGTCAGAAATTGGCGTTGGCGATCCCTTCGATAACAATAGAGATGGCAAAGTTTCGCTCTTGGAACTGGCAACTAAATTATCCGGGGGGAATGTTGCTACTGACTTTTTAAATGCAGTTATCAAAATCGACGAGATATCGCAATTGGCAAATAGCCTGTCAAACTCTTCAGGAAATATTGCGATCGATTTAGGTTCCTATAGTTTAGGGAATATTGATGTTGCCCAGCCCAACTCTAGCCTCAGAAACACAACACCGATACTGACAAACTCCGTTTCCGATATTTCTCAACAAATTAATTCTAAAACAGGCGGAAACAAAAAAGATTTTGTCAATAAATTCAAGAGTGTTCCTGGCATTGACTTGCCAATTTTAACCAAGCCAGAAACAGCGATTCAACTCCTTTTAGGAAAACCAGATGTTGTCCTTTTTACCTACGATATGCCTCCCCTGGGAGTAGATTTCAATTTTCGGGAACAATTTTTTATATTTGGGCCAATCGCAGGGTTAATTGAAGGCAACTTTAATGCCTCAGCACACCTCGCCTTTGGCTACGATACTTATGGATTAAAAGAATGGAAAGACGATGAATTTTCTCCGTCATCAGCTTACAAAGTTTTAGATGGTTTTTACGTGAGCGATCGCGCAAATCCAGACGGTACTGGCGCAGATGTTGAGGAACTCAAAATCAACGCGAATATCGCAGCCGGTCTGGGTATCGATGTCATCCTTGCTTCTGGTTTTGTCAAAGGTGGAATTCAGGGACAAATAGGAATTGATTTGGTAGATGGTGGAGAAAGTAATGGGACAAGTGATGGTAAACTTCGAGGTTCTGAAATTGTTCCACGCCTCAGTGAACCTTGGAAATTATTTGACGTATCTGGTCAAGTTAATGCTTACCTGGGTGCTATAGTCAAAGTCGGTTTTAAAATAGAAACATTCTTAGGAGATATCGATTTAGAAAAAACTGTATATGAGAAAAACTTTGCCACATTTGAGATAGCCAAATTTGGCACTGGAGAAAGTTCAAGAAACAGCGGTAGCGGTGTTAACAGTTACCTCACGGGAGCTAAAGTCTTCTTTGATGCTAACTTTAATGGCATCCAAGATGAAAAAGAACCGTTCACTATTACTAACGTGGATGGCAGCTTTAATTTAGATGTCTCTCTCCCCGATTTTGACAAAAATAATAGCGGCGAACTCGAACAAGATGAAGGTAGACTTGTCGTTGCAGACGGTATTAGTACCGCTACTTATTTGCCGCAGCAAACAGCACTAACAGCGACACCCGATGCTACTGTTGTGACGCCTTTAACTACTCTGATGCAGAAGATGGTTGCACAAGGTATCAATCCTAATGAAGCAGAGACTAAAGTTAAGGCAGCATTGGGATTGCCGTCAACAATTGATTTGACTGGCTACGATCCGCTACAAGCAATTACTCAAAACGATCCGAACGGTTTGGCGGTTTATGCAGCACACATTCAGGTACAAAACCTTGTTGTTCAGACGACAATTTTAATCGGCGGGATTTCGGCTAACTCTAAAACCGATATTGCCGATCGCATTATTTCCACTATTGCCAATCAAATTCAATCCGGGGCTGTCGATTTAACCAATCCCGCACAGTTACAAACCATCGTTCAGTCTGCTGCAACTCAACTGCAAGCACAAAAAGCATCCGATATTGCACCGGAAGTTGCTAAAATTATTGCTGAAGGGAATCAGCGGGTACGGGCGATCGCATCTAGCAACCTCCCGCTTTCAGAAGCAGCTACTAAAATAGCCGAAGTTCAACAGGTAGAACAAGGTGAAGTCGCTAAAGACTTGCAGCAAGTCGCAGCCGGAAATAAGACAATTCAGGAGGCGATCGCAGAAAATACAGGCACATCCTTAGAGGCACAAATTCAATCTGCAAGCGTCAATAACCCCACAATTCGCAAGAGTATAAACAGTGACTTCACTGCTGCTGAACCTTTCCCAGACAGCGGCATAGAATTAGTCAACAATTCCCCCAATCAAAAAATCGGTACTGATGGCGACGATACTCTAGGTGGCGACAGCAGCGATGACGTTTTAAGTGGCAAAAAGGGAAATGATTTGATATTTGGTTTTAACGGCAATGACTGGATTAATGCCAATCAAGGCAATGACTTAATCAATGGCGGTTTTGACGACGATACCCTTTACGGCGGCAAGGGAATTGATACCATTACAGGTAGCGATGGTGGCGATATTATCTTTGGCAACCGAGGCGACGACGTGCTAGAGGGTAGCACTGGCAATGATACTTTGCGCGGAGGCAAGGGAAATGATACTATTATTGGGGGTGATGGCGACGACTTCCTATTCGGTGAAGAGGGAGATGACACTTTGATAGGAGGGAATGGGAGCGATCGCTTCTTGCTATCTCCCAATTCGGATATCGATATTATCTTGGATTTTGAAGATGGAAAAGATTTGCTTTCTCTAGGCAACAATCTTACTTTCTCCCAACTGTCAATTACTCAAGAAAACAGTGCAACTTTCATCCGTTTGTCAACAACCGGAGAAATTTTAGCATCTCTCAATGGGGTGTCGTCCAGTCTAATTAATGTCGCCGATTTTGGCTAAATTTAATAGCAAGTAGTCGTACATAACTACGGTTTATGTGCGACTCTCAGAGATAGGGGCTAATACTTTAGATGTAGAAAGTAGATATACTTACCAGGAATCGTTATAAATTCCACTCAATCTCCGGAAAAAGGCTAGACTTAGACGCAGACATATTCAGTAAAACTATCTCTATATTGCCACTGCGTGCACAAAGAAAAATGGCTATAGTTATACTTACTGATTTTGGCAATGAAGCGGGTATTCAATCCCGCTATATTACTGCTCAATACCCTCTTGCTGCTAAATGCAAAGCGGGTTATGGCGAGTCGATCTCGGAGGAATTATGATGAACCTAAATTTAGATACTATTTTCTCATCGCTGATGAACCCGGCCCTGAACGAGTTTCAGGTTTGGGCTTTGCAAAACCCGGAAGAAAGTCTCAGCAAAACGATGTTACCGCCGATCGCCCTGATTGAGGGTTTGATTGCCAACGAACCCACCTATTTGCAAATAAAACGGCTGGCTTTCGGAGCCAATTTTTGCTGCGCGGGGCAAGTCGTGATGGGAGAGTTTGACACGCTGGAAAAAGCACTCACATCGCCCCAGGCGCGCGGATGGCGGCTTGGTACTTCTGTACTCGATCCCGATCGCGCGCCCAACCAAGATGTCGGCGGCAGAAACCTTTTTCTACTGTCTTTGTCCGATCGCGCCACTGACGGTAGCAGCAACCACGCAGCATTCCGAAGCTGTATGCAGAAGTATCTCTTCAACAGTGCCACAACCGATCGCCAGGGAGACGAAATCGCCCGACAGTTGCTCGATCGGCTAGCCGCAGATTATGCCGAGATGTCGCACGGTGCGGGGGGAGCATTTTTTACCGATGTCAAGCGGGGTTGGATGGGATTTTTAGTCCGATACCTGCACTACGTCATCTTTGGGATTAATCCAGACGATTCAGAGTCGATCGAACTTCTCACCGAATTGCATTACACTCGCCAAAGCCCGCTGCACTACTTCGCCGTCATCGGCAACCTCCTGCAAAGCCTGAACCTCTTTGGACACGGGGATTTGTCCGCTCTAATCGAGCGTGCAGCGACTATCTATGAGAATTCCCCAGCTTTAGCCGACTTCGAGGAGAGCTCGGAAAACAACGGCATGACTAAGCGGGAATTGGCGAAGCTGATGACATCGATTATGGGGATAGCGGGACTGCAAGGCCCCCTGCACCTAGGCTATACGGCAATGGGATACCGCCCTCTCCCCGCCTATAAAGGACAGCAGACGGCCGAAATTAACCCGACTGATTTTTGGGATCGGCTCGATTTGGACGATCGCCAGTCGATCGAGCTCTTCCTCCTGGAATGCGCCCGCCTCTGGGCCCCCGTCAGCGCCACCCACCGAGTCGCGACAGAGCCCTTCACCGCAACGGTAGCGGGCAAAGAGCGCACCTTCCCCGCAGGAACCAAGGTACTGATACCGCTCAGTCTGGGGCTGCTAGACGGGAGTTTCTGGGGCTCTACGGTATACGAATTCAACCCTAAGCGGGAGAATCTGTGCCCTTTTCATATGGGATTTCATTCGGTGGGCGATCGCAGCGCGGGACGGATTTGCCCCGGTAAAGATGTCGCACTCAAGATGCTGGTGGATGTCGTGAGTACGGTAGGCAAAGTGCGGCGAAGCTCTGAGCCTAATTTACACGGGTAATTAATCCAAAAGCTCGATCGGACAGCGGTTGAAACTGAGATATTACACCATTCTCAAGAACAGGCAAGATGCCTGTTCCACAAAGAATCAATTGCTTGTGGGGTGGGCATCCTGCCCGCACATAAAAGCCTTATTGAGAATGGTGCAAGATGTGAGTTGAAACCGCACGCCACACAAACTATTGAGCGATCGATCGACTCAGAAATCAAGGGGGTATCTAATAGGAAACCAAAACACAACTATTTTGAGGATAGATAATACCATGTTAATCGAACAAAAGCAACTAAAAGACATCGCGAATTGGATGAAAGTAGATAATCCAGCGGAGTTACCAGAAGTCCTGCAAGGTATCTTTTTTATGGACGGTAATGTTTTACCAGATGATTGTCTGACGATGTACAGTTCAGACTGGAATGCTGACAAACGGACGTTATTGCTGCGCGTTTTTGACCCTGTTATCTGGACATTTTATTCATCAATGGCGGGACGGATGTTAATTTATTTAGTTAAATTTTCTCGCTTCAGCTACTTGTTCCGATTCTCCGATGCAACTTTGCAGCACGGGCACATTACGCCGATAGTGTTTGGATTGTCTGTGCCGGAGTGGCTGGTAGATTTTTTGATCGATCGAGATCCGAACACTCCGAATGGAGATATCTGGTATCGCAGAAACTCATTTTTCGGCCGGCCTGCTGAGAGCGGATATATACTCCGCAGGATTGTAGACAAAGATGGCAACTACACCTCAGCGTTTCCAGATATGCTGTCTAAAGTTGAGAGTGATTGTTTGATCGTTGCCAAAGAGTGAAAATATTTACCAAAACTACAAAACCCGCTTCGTTAGGCGGGTTTTGTCGATCGAAGCGGCGGGATTTGAACCGACGACCCCCACTAACACAGTTTTATTTGCTAGCCTATAAAGGCTATGCAGCAAGCTCTAGCATTTATTTGCTAGCCTATAAAGGCTATGCAGCAAGCTCTAGCAGGCTGTTGTCAATTCTTCCTATCAATAATTCGGATAGTGTGTGATTGGCAACTGTAGAATAAGGGTTTCACGGCGATTGCACGATCGATATCCCAACGGAAAATCAAAGGTTTCAGACTAATAGCTAAAAACTGTCCTGACTATCGATCGTTGACAGTGTAAAGCTTGAAACTAGAATGGGGAACACGAGTTCTCTGTAAAGTGCGATCGCCATCTCCTCATGGGATATTGAGGGTAGGAAATCTCTCCGTCCAGACTCATCATTATAACAAAAAATCTGGGTTTCACAAGGATTTAATTCAGTTTACACAAGCTCGACAGCTCGCATTTATCTAGGTCATTGGTGACAGGGTTGCAGTTTCTCTTTCCTGAATCTACTGTGCTCTCACTTGATTCAGGTAGATGAACACAAACATTCTCAAAATAGCTGGTTCTTTGGACTTAAAGTCCCTAGGTATTAACTTTGGAGGAATTTGTCATGACTAAAGTTTCACAAATCGACTCTTATCAACTTGAGCAATTACTAAAACGCCTCGAACAAATTGAAGCTAAGCTGGGAATCAAAGTTCCCTCAGGTGGCGAAGCATCAGGTAAAGAAGCACAAAAATTTTGTGCTTTGCCAAAGGTTCCTCCACGCACTTTCGATCCGAGCGTGTCGCCGGAGCGTGCTCGTCTAATACGGTTACTCGGGAAGAAGTGGGTTAACGGTACAAAATTACGTTATTACTTTTTTGAGAGTGGTCCCAATTCAGGCGGGAACGAACAGAAGGAGATCGTGCGACAGGGGTTTGAGGTGTGGAAGAAGGTAGGGATTGGTATCAAGTTTGAGGAGGTTCGGAACATCAGCGAGGCAGAGATACGAATCGGCTTTGTGCAAGGAGATGGAGCCTGGTCGTATCTTGGCCGCGATGCGATCGATATTCCTAAACAAGGCGAACGAACCATGAACTTCGGCTGGGATCTTCGGGCTGATTCCCGTGGGGTAGATGTCCCCGTTCACGAGATAGGTCACGCCTTAGGTTTCCCTCACGAGCACCAAAACCCATTTGCAGGTATCGTATGGGACGAAGAAGCCGTTTATAAATATTTCGGTGCTCCTCCTAACGAGTGGGACCGAAATACAACTTTTTATAATGTGCTCCAAAAGCTTGCAGTAGGAGAAGTGGAGGGGTCAAAGTGGGACCCCAACTCAATCATGCATTACGCTTTTGCAGCGGGACTCATTGAGAAACCTGTGGAGTACCAGAACGGATTAAACCCTGCTGGCGGACTTTCCGAGCAGGATGTTTTGCAGGTACGATTATTCTATCCCCCGCTTGATGACTCGAGTTATACAGAACTTAAACCCTTCCGTTCGGAGATTCTATCCCTCGCACCTGCTGAACAGAAAAACTTTGCGATAAAACCCTCTGCGACCCGAACCTATACAATTGGAACCTTCGGAAAAGTAGATACAGTTATGGTTCTTTTCGAGGATCAGAGTGGTGATCTCAAATATGTTGCGGGTGACGACGACAGTGGCACAGACTTGAATGCACAAATCAATGTTCGGCTTTATCAAGGTCGGCGGTATGTGCTGAGAATCCGCTTGTACTCTAACTTTTCTGGTGGTGAAGCCTCAGTGATGCTTTGGTGAGGTCTGCCGCAAAAGTTGAGAGAGATGATGGCAAGGGCATTTCCTCGGGCGATCGCGCCCACCTGCTCTCACCCATCAATTACGCTAATTCGCGGGTTTCTTTAACGGCAGATTGACTCGATTGAGCTACATAGATACCGCATAAAATCACGACAAACGCTATCAAGTCAAAGAAACCCAAGCGTTCAGAGAAAATTACCCAAGCCAAGATTGAGGCAAGGACTGGCTCGAAAAGCAGCGTGACGGCGACGAACCCTGACGACAGCCTGCTGAGGCTGTAAGCCAAAAGTCCTTGACCCAACACTTGGCACAAGAGAGCTTGCAAAATTACGAAAAACCACCCCATCCAGGAATGGGGAAACAATCTTTCTTCGGCGAGTGCGAGGACGGGAAACGCAAATATAGTCGTGAAGGCGCAGCGCCACAGCAATAAGGTTGCCGTGGTAAATCGTTCTCGCAGCAGTTCTAGCAGTATCAGATACGCAGCAAAACAAATCCCCGACAGCAAGGCGACGGCATTACCTTGTACTTGGTTAGTGGCGAACTGCACGTCATCCCATCCAATAGCGATCGCTCCGGCCACTGCCACGATCATGCCAATGATGAATCTGCTATTGTAGCGCCTACCTAACAACAACCACCCCCCCAAACCGACAAACAGTGGGTTCAAACCACAAAATAACGTAACGTTGGCAACGTTGGTTTGAGTCAGCGACAAAGACCACAGCAGGAAATAGGTTGCTCCGAAAGTTCCCAATGCTACCAATAGCCCGAATTCTCGTCTCGTAAAAGGCTTCTGTTCTACAGGTTGGCGATCGGATTTTTGGCGGTCAAAAGCCTCAACTGTGCTCAACAAGCCAAAGACGATGGCAGCGATCCAGCCGCGATGGAATGCTACGGCATTTGAACCTATTTCTCGTTCGCACAGTTTGACGAGGATTGGTGCTAAAGATAGGGGGATCAGGCTGGCAAATAATGAAGCAGTTGCTATCCAAGCAGGTGTTCTGGACGACTGTTGCTGTGCTAATTCCAGTTTGGCTGTCATACTTTTTAGCAAATGTGTTGACATCGAGTTGTGCTGATTTTTTGAGCCAAGTCTTTTTCACTTGCTTAAGCTGTTTTGCATTTAAACTGGGATTTTTGAGCGCCAGACCCCTTGCTGTACCTGGAATAGTCGATCAATTTAAATGCGTAACAGCTTACCGTTGAAACAAACAGTAAAGGTGGCTAACCGCTCTCTAGCCGATTTTGTGGGAGATGAACAACAGCTTGGCTAGATACGGCTAGGTATAGACCGATGAGAACTAGGGCAAAACCTACCCAATTCGAGAAACTTAACTTTTCCCAAAATATTGCCCAAGCCAAAATGCTGCTAAATACTGGCTCTAACAAATGTACTAAGGAGACAACCACTGAGGACAAGCCACCAACGCTATAGGTTAAAAGTCCTTGACCTAAAACTTGGCAGACGAGGGCGAAAAAAATGACGAACAGCCATCCATTCAGTGAAGAAGGCAAAACCCGCTCTTGAGCGAACACAAGCATGGGCAAGATGGATAGGGTAGCGATCGCACAAACCCACAACTGAATTGTGATGGGGTCAAATTTGGTTCTCAGTTGTTCTACCACCAGCAGATATGCACCCATGAAAACCGCAGAGAGGATCGCAGCGATGCCTCCTGTTACCTCACCAGCAGCCATTTGTATTTGCTCGATTTCAATGGCGATCGCTCCCCCAATGGCGACGACCATCCCAATGAGAAATTGGCGGTTAAAGCCTTGACCGAATAACAACCAAGCTCCTAAGCTGGTAAATATCGGGGTGAGATTATGTAGGATTGTCGAGATAGCGACGCTGGTTTGAGTCAGCGACCAAGCTACAAAGGCTAAGGTGGCAGCAAAAAGAGTCCCAGCACCTAGCAATAGCAAAAGCTCCTGACTGGTGTATGAATGCTGTTGAACGGGTTTGTCACCAGAAAGTCTCTGACGTATCGCCTTGTATCCTTGCCACAGCCCAAAGACGATACTACCTAGCCAAAAGCGATTAAATATTGTAGCATTGGGACTGAGTTCAGATTCACTCCATCTAATGAAGATAGAGCCAAAAGATAGGGCGACTACACCGACAAATAATGAGGCGATCGCCATCGTCGTTTTATTGGATTCATTCATCAGGGGTGAAACAAGTATAAAACAGAAAAATCTATGATTGGCTGTGAAGCAACTGTGCTTCGTGGCGATCGAGAAGTCTTCTATAGTAAATCCCGGATCTAAATGCTTGTTTTAGTTTTTTTATATTTTTATTTTTGAAATATTGTTCCTTTCATTAATTAACACCTATCTAAAAATATGTCAAGCACCATTTTTTACATAGTTTACGGATCTATGGAGTCGGTTTCCAAATGACGACGATCGGCAGTTCTACGTTTCTGTTAGCCATTTTTTCGGCTCCAGGATGGGGTGCTTTTTTGCTTAACTTCGGGATGCTTGGTGTTGTCGTTATTGTTCTCTACCTACTGTTTGGTATTTGGCGGAGGGTTTAGCGGCGAGAAGCTAGACTAATTTATTTTTTTTCTTCGAGTGATTTTCCCAGAAGATTGGCTGGACAAAAAGCACAGTTTATGACCGTGCAAAGTATACGATCAGAACGGTCTACGATCGCGGTTTCGTGGTAGAGTGCTTTTGGTCGTATACTCGTCTGGCTTAAAAGTCTGAAACTTCAATTGTGGAAAAGAATCTAAATCCTGTTTAAGGCGTAGTGAAAGTAAATAATGAACACTAGAAACTTAGATGACCAGGTAGAAAGTACAGAAAATGGATCGATCGAAGTTACAAATAAATTCCAGGATGCAGCCACAACAACTTCTGCAGCTTCACCAAAAGAATTCAATGCAGAAGACCTAGGACGTGTCTACTTTATTCGGCACGGTGAAAGTACCAGTAACGAACGCAACATTTTTGCAGGAGTTCTGGATGTTGACCTCACATCATTTGGCCGGTTGCAGGCGCGCCGTGCAGGTGTTGACCTGAAGAAAAAAGGTACAAAGTTTGACGCAGTATATGTCTCCCACATGAGACGCGCACGGCAAACCTGTGAAATCGCTCTTGCTGAAAGTCAGGCACTAAAGTCGCCCGATACTCCCGTTCAAATCGACCATCGAATTAGTGAAAAATCCTTTGGCATTTTTGCGGGTCGCAACCTAAATCTGCTGCGTCTAGCACTGGGCTACGAAGGCTTCGAGGAAATGTTGCATTCACATAACGAAGCACCTCCGGCTGGCGAAAAGATTGCCCAAGTTTACTCTCGCGCTGCCCGTTTCTACGAAGACAAAATAGTACCGCACTTGGAACGCGGAGAAACAGTTCTAGTAGTGTGCCACCAATATGTATTGGAGCCTCTAGCACTTTATTTAAGCGGTCTGCCGCCGACAGCTTATAAACACCTGAAACTTCCCAACGGTAAAGCTCTCAGCGGTGTGGATCTCGTCAAGTTTCGCGACAAGGAATCGGGCGGTGCCGCTTCGGTGCGTAAAGAGATCAACGATCTTTCAATTATGTGGGCGATTTTGATCTATGCCGCTGCCTTTTTGCTGGGAAGCTTGGTAGGGGCAATCAGCGGCGCAGCAGGAGGGATTCCGTCAGCCCTATTTCGAGCAATAATCGTTGTGTGTCTTGCCGCTTCAACGTTTTATACCTACCTGGACATCGACTTTGCCGCGAGTAAACGCAAAGTAACTTCAACTGTGAAGTATCTAGTTTACGGGTGGATGGCAGTGCGATGGGTAGTTGGGCTATTCTTAATATTTTCTGGATTTTTGTATCAGAGCGAAGCTGATTTGTACAAAGTTTTGTGGGTGCTGTTTTGGATGGTTCCGCCAGCCCTGACTTCCCCAGTTTTATCAGTGCTTTGGGGCGGTAATCTTTATCCGTCGGCTCTCTTGTCAAGAACCCTATCAATCGTTGCTCCACTGGCGCTTCTGGCTACATTGAAGGTTGCCAATTTACCCATTAACGTTGACAGCCTGATCTTTTTCGCCGTCATTCTAATTGTAGGTCTGGCAATACCGGGTGCGATCGCCCAGTTTTGGCGGGACAAATCCCCGGTTGAATCAAACCACCACAGTAAAAACTGGAAATTTATCGGTGTGCTTGCAGTCGCATTCATGGCTTTGGCAACCGGGTTTCAGTTTACTCCGGCAACATTCCTCAGCGATATATTTTCCTCAACGGATACAGCGCGATCGCTAGCTTGTCTGCAACAATTGGCAATTGCAACTTTGGTATTTGTCTCGATGCGCGCAGTAGCTACATTAACCTCAATAGTGACAAAGGGCAAGCTAAGTAAGGCAGAAGCTCGGGATGCTTATATCCTGCTTGTGAACCCAAACTTTTTCCTTTGGGCGGCTCTTTTCATCGGAGTTAGTGCAACTACTTCGGATGTGAAATATGCAGTTTTTTGGGCATCGCTGGGCTTTTTCTGCATCCCACTCATCGAGCAAATCCTGTTTATGAACTCATTTGGCAATGACATACTGAGAGAAACACTGCGTTCTTCGAGAGTGGCAACAGAAGATATCAAAAAGCTTTTCCTGCAATTGGATACGGATGGCAGTAAGTCGCTCGATCGAGCCGAAATTACGGAGTTGTTAGGGTTAATCGAAGATATGACGACAGGCGAACGCAGCTCAGAAGAAGTCAGAAGCTACGTCACTGATTATCTGTTCAACATTCTTGATAGCGATAAAAATGGCACTGTCGATTTAGCAGAGTTAGAAGAGTACGTATCAACCTATGGGTTAGTTGCTAACCTGAACGTCGTCTCTGCTACTGCATCCCCTGTTGGAGGAGCATAAGTGGCGATCGCCCAAAGTTGATATTAATGGAACTAACATAATTAATAAAAATTATGTTAGTTCCAAGTTCAAGAGAGGAGCAATTTCTAGATTACTTGTCTCCACTGTTCCTCCATTATTATATTTAAAAACCTAGTTTTTTAATGAACTTGTTAGATATCAAAATCGGGAGAGTGTAGCAAATGTCGCGTTATAAAATTCGAGCAATTATCCTGACAGCAGTCGTTTGTGTTGCCGTGGTATGGACGACTCCAGTGCGATCGCAGGAGCAAGAACAAGAGCCAGCTAAAGATGCCAACACTCCAAAGGTGGAACAAGTTGAACCAGAGAAACCAGCAGACCCCAAAGCAGCAACTACTACCAAAGACCTGAATATTCCCGTTGATGAACTCAAAATCCTCCTGAAGCCGCTCACTCTCGAAGAACTCCGAGACGAGGCAGCAGCGTGGATGCTTGTACTCCAAAAAAAAGCCCACGAAATCAGCGAAGCTGAAGTTACCATCAAGCGCCAGAATCAAGCCATCAACCAACAACAAGAAGGCGTTGACGGCCTAGAAAAAGCCAAAAAAGCCCTCGAAGCAGCCGAGCAAGCTCAAAAAGGTGCTGCCCCTGGTTCAGCGCAATATCAAGAAGGAACGAAAAAGGTAGAAGAAGCCAAAGAAAGCCTCAAAAAAGCCCAGTCAGCAGTCGAGAAATCGAAAACAACCAAAGCCGAATTAAAACAAGACGAGACATCGAATAAGACGCTGGAAAAAGCTCAAAAAACCGGCGACTTAGAAACAGCCAAACAAACTCTCGATAAAATAAAGGCCGATCGAGATAAGACCGTTGCTGGATCTCTACCTTATTCCGAGGCGACCAAAACGATCGAAAAATTAGAAGCAGCGATCAAAGCTTTCGAGTCCGCCCAAGAAGCTCAAAAAGGTGCCGAACCCGATTCACCGGAATACCAGGAAGCCACCCAGCAGCTAGAAAAAGCCGACGAAGACCTCAAACAACTGCTCAAAGAGATTGGGGGTACTGCAACAGGACAATCGTCTCAAGAGCGAGACAATGCCACAGCCGCCGTTGAAAACACCGACATTAAAAACAACGGGGAAGAGAAAGTTGCTGGGGAGCCGGGAGTCGTCAACAACCAACAAAACCTCCAACAAAAACAACAGGAACTCAAAAAAACGACCGAAAATTTGCAAAAGAGTACCGATGCGGAGTCTGCTGCAAAGAACCAACTCGTAGTGACTGTTACCGAACTCCAGTCGCAGCTAACGGCGATCGACGATCGCTTTAACGCCATCTTAGAAGAACTGGAGAAAAAAGGTGGCGATGCCAAGCCCTACCGCCAGTACACTCAAGCCGTTATGAGTATCGACTTAGATACCAAAGATACCCAAGGTTTGGGCGTGCGGCTTCTGGCTTGGGGCAAAGCTGAAGAAGGTGGGCTGCGCTGGGCGAGCAATACAGGGAAGTTCGTCGGGATTGTGATTGTTTCCATCATTGTCTCTCAAATCCTCGGCGCGATCCTCAACCGACTGATGAAGCTATTCGGGGGCACATCGAGAATTATGCGCCAATTTATCGTGATGCTCGTCAAGCGCGGCGGGGTTGTGATCGGGTTTCTAGTGGCTCTGACAGCGCTGGAAGTCAGCCTCGGTCCAGTTTTAGCCCTGGTTGGGGGTTTGAGTTTCATTTTGGCCTTCGCCCTGCAAAGCAACCTGGGTAACATAGCCAGCGGCTTGATGATTATGGCTTACAAGCCCTTCGATGTCGGTGACGAAATCAAACTCGGCTCACTTTGGGGATGGGTAGAGTCCATCACCTTAGCTAACACGAAAATCAAAGGCCTTGACGGTCAGATGTTTAACGTTCCCAACAACACGGTTTGGGGCGACACTATCGAAAACCTGAGTCACAGCGAAACTCGCAAATTTACACACTGGTTGCGGATTGACTTTGAGGAAAACCTGGCGAAGGTGGAGCAATTGCTTGTAGAAATTATGAAATCGCATCCCAAAGTTTTGGCAGATCCAGCTCCCAGCACCCAAGTGTGGAGCATTGAAGATTATTACATCAGTGTCAAGGCCGATGGGTGGGTGAACAAAGAGGATTTTTGGACAGTCCACTCAGACGTGATCCGCATGATTCGGGAACGGTTCTACAAAGATGGTATCCAACTTGCTGCTATCCCCAAAAGTATGGATTTAGCAGAACCAGATAATAGTAATGGCAAAATTCCCGATTTCGTTTCGCAAACCTCTGTGCATCTGGGAGCAGGCTCGGTTTCGGAAAGCCCTACATATTGACATCTGGTACGTTGGGTTCTAAGAACAAAACCCAACGCTACATACCAAAACAAAGCTCCAGACCTATTATTCAGGAATTACAGAAACTCAAAGAACGTCGGGACAAATAATCATTAATAAGCGTGATGGACGCCTCGTCGCTACTGGTTGGAATAATGAGCATTTGGCAGTTACACCCCATGAATCAAAGGAAGTTGGCGATCGCGTGTTGTTGCCCGATCGGTCTCCCGATCGCAATGCCTTGGGTATTCCTTGGGAACTCATTCATGCTCATGATGTCACACCCGACAGCCATGAAGGCGTGATTGACACCACAATTCAATATGAGGCAAGAGTATCAAGTTCGATGTTTCACTCGGATGAAGTCAACGAAGAAGCTATACTGTTTGTCAACTGGGCTGACCGCAGTATTCATGACGCTATTATTCCTTATCAGTCCGCGATCGCTCGAAGCGCTCTCTCATGGCTGATACAACTGCCTGATTCGATAGAAATTCTCTGTTCGACAGCAGCGGATGGTGCAATACTTACGGAATGTTCGGCTACCTGCATTAACTACAAAGACTTTGAAACTCAGAAAATTCGACGATGTAAGTCCTGTGGTTTTCTGTGAGATAAAAAAAATACTTGCGTGAGTACCTTAAAACTAGGAAGAGGAAAATATCCAATGAATTTAGACAAGTTTGTACTAGCACAAAATATGGCATTTCTAATAGCCATTCCCCCAGAAAGTAATTTAGCGAAATTGCTCTCCTTTTGCTTGGCGACAAAGGCTAGAAACAAGATGACGGGAACAGAAATCTTAAAGATAACCTGTGAGCTAATGGAAAACCCATCTAATTTGCCCTATTGGACTCAAGACGTGATGGGACTCGATTTAGATTACAGCAGTGAAGAGTGGAAAGCTTTAGGAGCAATGGGCATCAACGATGCAGAGGAGTTTATGGCTACCATGTTGCAAGAATTGGAAAATTTAAGTTTGTAATATCTAGCCCTAGCGTCAGCAAAGAAACTCTCAGGTTCCACACACTCTATCAAAAGCATTCATTAGATCCGGATAGTTAAAAAACCCTGTTTAAAGACAAGGGATAGTCAACTTTCAATAGAGAAACAACAATATGTCTTTAAATGTTGAACTTTTAGAGCAAAGTTTCGAGAAAATCAAACCTCGTGCTGATGAATTTGCCACTACTTTCTACGAGAACCTGTTTAAACTTTATCCAGAAGTGAAACCACTGTTTGCCAATACCGAGATGGCAAAGCAACAGAAAAAGCTGATAAATGCTCTGGTTTTGGTAGTAGAAAATCTTCGTTCCCCAGAGGCTTTAGGGCCGGTTCTAAACGCACTGGGAGGCAGACACGTGGGTTATGGAGCGATCGCCAATTCTTACCCGGCAGTTGGAGAAGCACTACTAATGACCTTTGAGGAGTATCTTCAGCAAGATTGGACTATTGAAGTCAAACAAGCATGGATCGATGCCTACGGCGCGATTACTGCTTTGATGTTAAAGGGCGCAGGTGTAGAAACTATACCTGAAGAAGTTCAATTAGAAACAGAGATTATTCCCGATAAACAGGTAAGTATAGCAGCTAATCACCAACTAGAATCAGAATTAGTTCCAGAAACAGAGCCAAAATTAGCTGTAGAATTACTGGAAAGCAGTTTTGAGAAAATCAAACCTCGTGCTGATGAATTTGCCGCTAGCTTCTACGAAAACCTCTTCATCGCTCACCCAGAATTTAAACCACTGTTTGCCAATGTAGAGCTAGAAAAACAACATAAAAAGCTCATAAATGCTTTGGTATTGGTAGTAGAAAATCTCCGCTCTCCCGAAGCTTTAGGGCCAGTTCTCAACGCCTTGGGAGGCAGACATATCGGCTATGGGGTAATTCCCAAATATTATGGGCCAGTTGGAGAGGCACTGCTGATGGCTTTTGAGCAGTATCTCCAAGAAGATTGGACTCCCGAAGTAAAGTTGGCGTGGACAGATGCCTACAGAGCAATTACAGGTTTGATGTTAAAAGGCGCAGGTGCAGATTCTTCACCAAATGTTGTCCCAGATAAAAAAGATGTCACCCACCATCAGCCAAAAGAATCACAGACACAATTACTGAACGAATCTAAGCCGATCGCGCCACCAACCGAGGAACAGAAAAAGCCTTTAGTATCAATTCAGGGGGATGGTGGAATTATTCAAAAAACCCTCTCGAAAATAACTGATAGTTATCAGCAATTTCCGGGTCAATCATTCGTTCAGCAATTGGGTGAAACTCTCAAAGGAATTTTAGAAAAATTAATTGATAATTTTTGGACACAACCGGCGTGGTTAGTGGCTAGTGTTTCAGCAGTTCTGTTCATCATAATTTATGTGGCGGCAGATGATAATTCTCTGATTGGAGAGATTTTGCAGAGTGTTGATGCTCTTAGTATGGTCGTTGCTTTAATTTTATTCATTAAAGAAGCGCCCGATCGCCGGAAACAATTTCATTACCAAGCTTGGAGTACAGTTGATGCAGCGCACGGCGTAAAAGTTAGCTATGCAAGAGTTCTGGCACTCCAAGATTTGAATGAGGATGGTGTTTCTCTTAGAGGTGTAGATGCTATTGGTGCAGAGTTAGTAGCTATTAATCTCTGTCGGGCTAATCTAAGTGAAACCAAATTGAGTGAAGCAGACCTCAGTAATGCCAATCTGAGCCATGCTAACCTCAATAATGCTAACCTCAGTCAGGCTAAATTGAGTGGTGCTAATCTCAGTCATGCCAACCTGAGTTTTGCTCGCTTGAGTCAGGTTAACCTCAGTAGTGCCAACCTGAGTGGCGCTAATTTAATTTGTGCGGATTTGAGTAACGCAAATATGAGCGGTGTCAATTTGAGGGATGCTAGCTTGAGTGGTGCTAACCTGAAGAGTGCCTACCTAAGTGGTGCAAATCTCAAAGGTGCTAAAGTTAGCATTTCTGACCTGAGTGGTGCTTTGCTTGAAGGCGCTATTATGCCTGATGGCTCGAAGTATAAATCTCTGGAAGATGGGGTCACAAATAAATAAATTGATGCCAGCTTTTTTATGAGCTTGAGGTCTGCTTTTCTACAAAAAGGGTGACGATTCCTTGAGGAGAAAAGCTTTGGCTTACTGAAATGCGATCGCACGGGAGGAAAGCCGTTGACCTGGAATCATTTCATTCAAGCGCTGCTCGTGACTTGAAGGAAAATAGATAGGAACCTCGCTCTTAATATCCTCTACACTAGGGATGATTACCGAAAAAGTTTTTGACTCGTTCTCATTCTCTTTCTAAGCTCTGTCATTATCAACTACCAAAAAGCTTAAAACCATTACTACAGCTTAACATAATTAGTATTGACAAAACCCTTGGTTAGTGTATCCACAGAATCATAACTTATCGTTTGATTAATTTTCATTCATGTCAAAGCGATGACTACGGCAAGCCTTTCTAGCGTCTAGGCTGAAAACCTTGTCAAGAAATGAAAATTAATGCGATTATTTTGGGGTTTATTGAGACTAAAGGGTTCTGATTGACATTGCGGCGTTTGCCCTCCCCTCATCCTCCAACTTCTTCTCCCATCACACTAGCGAACTGCAAACAGAAACGCTTCAATGTTCCATTATTCATAAAAATTTATAAAATCTAATTGTGATATAGGTGTATTATTTAATAGTCAGCATTAATACTAGATTGTCATTAAATATGAAAGTTTTAGCACCGAGCTAATCATTAGTTTTTCCAAGCTTTTCCGGCGACAGCAACCTCATAAGACTCGAACACTGAATGGAACCTACAAGTATAGTTTCTATGATTTAAACAACAGTCCACTAGATCAAAATACTCAACCGCTTCCGTATGGAACCTTTGAATTCAGCTACCAAGGGGTGAAACTTAAGGCTGACTAAAGATAAGTGAGGTAAAAAAGTTTTACAATAAAGCAGAAGGGCAGGGCTACACTAATGCCAAGATTTCTGAAGAACTGTCGGGGCAGTCAAAACGGTTGTGTTGCACTCCTCCACGCTCCTTAGCCAAAAAATGCTGTTTAGAACTTGAGGTTAACAATAATGGATAGACGAACCTTACTTAAACTCTTGGGATTTGGGGCGCTGGAAATTTCGTTCGGTGTCAGTTTCCCATCAAGGGTGTCTGCTTCTGTTGGACACGAAGTTCACTGGGGCTATATAGGAGAAAGCGGTGTAGAGAATTGGGGGAACCTGTCTCCCGAATTTCAACTGTGCAAAACGGGAATCCAGCAATGGCCAATTGATTTGCAGGGAGTGATCGCAGCCCAACTCTCAGCAATTGAAATTGATTATAAGGAAAGTCCTCTACGCATCGTCAATAACGGTCATACCATCCAAGTGAACTATGAATCGGGAACCTCAATTAAGCTGGACGGTCAGACCTATAACCTAGTGCAATTTCACTTCCACGACCCCAGCGGACACATGATTGATAAAAAACCATTTGACATGGAACTGCACCTAGTGCATCGCAGCGAGGCTAGTGCGTTAGCTGTGATTGGAGTGTTATTGAAGCAGGGACAACACAATGCTGCCCTGGAACCAATCTGGGACGCATTCCCAAATCGCAACGAACCAGAGCAAGTAGTGAAGACAGTGAAGGTAAATGCAGAGCAATTTTTACCAAAAAACCAAAAGGTTTACCGCTACTTTGGCTCTCTGACGACGCCACCGTGCTCCCAAGGAGTAAACTGGATTGTGATGCAGCAGCCGATTGAAATCTCACAAAATCAGATCCAGCGATTTGCCAACAACTTAATATCCATTGATGCCAGACCTGTGCAACCGCTAAACAATCGCTTTGTGTTGCGTTCGAGTTGAATATCCTAGAAACAATCCCCGATTTTTAATAAGCAAGTCGGGGTAGTTGAAACAGAAGAAACTGCAACCCTGTGTAAGTATCAAATTAGGCAACCATGAAAAATTTGGCAATATCATTTACAGAAACTCTGGCTGGTTCGGATTTTTGGAAACTCATTTTTAGTGGAAAACTTTTTATCGTCAACGTACCTATACCGCTGTTCAAAATCGTTCTTATCGTCATTGTCCTCACACTTACCCTGGCGTTAAAACAAGTTTTCTCCGAAATTATCATTCGGAGAATCGAGAGTCTGACTAGCAAAACGCAGACTACCTTTGACGATGAGTTGGTCGAGATTATCAAGCAACCTTTAAACTGGCTGATTGTTATCGGTGGACTCTGGATAGTGCAGCTAATTCTGGCTGAAAATTTCAGCCCACAATTGAACGAAAAAATAGAAGGGATTCTCAGGTTTGGTGCGATCGCTACCTTCGCCTTTATTGTTTACCGTGCCGCTCCTGTGTTGGGAGAGGTGCTTAAACAATGGGCGCTGAAAAGTGAAACCGAGTTAGACGATTTGCTCGTGCCCTATCTGCCGAAATTGTTTCAGGCGCTGGCGATCGGGATTATCTTGCTCAAAGCAAGTGAGGTGTTTTTGGGTGCATCGGCTGGCGCACTCATCGGTCTGCTTGGTGGAGCGGGTGTTGCCATAGGTTTGTTACTCAAAGACCTGATCTATGACTTGTGTTGTACCATCATTATCTACGTAGATAATCTGTTTCGACCCGGTGACCAAGTGACGATGCCTGGAATAGAGGGTCTAATTAAAGTGGAACAGGTGGGACTCAGAAGTACAACGCTTCGTATACTGAGCAGAAACACTATCCAAAAAGTGCCCAATTCTAAAATGATTAATGGAGTAGTTGAAAATTGCTTCCAAGCGATAGGGAATGATAATTCCATAGGTATCAACTTCACCCTAAAAATTGATGGTATTTCGGCATAAAAAACCGAAAAAATTTGTATCGGTCTTCGAGAAATTCCGAAGTCAATTGATATTTTGACAGAAAAGTTTTTTATTTACTTTAGCGAAATAAATCAAAATTCTCGTGTCATTAAAATTAGGGTTTTTGCTAATACTAATGGTAACAGTAAATTATACTTTGATACCATAGAAAAACTCAACCTAGCGATACTGACTCTACTGGAGAAAGAGCAGATTAATCTATTCACCTATTATCCGGTGCAACTTCAAACTAAGCTTGGAAAAGCTCAAAATAACTTAGAACCGATCGAGAATTGACAAAGCAGACAAATACACCAAAAGCATTAGACATCTCCGAAAAAGAATGTAGAGACGCGAATTTTTGCGTCTCTATATTAGACAAGAGACTTTTCCAACAATTTCTCTAAAATATTTGTAGCATAGGGGTTAAAGTGGAATTTATGGAGATGTCTAGTCTAAAGTCCAGAAAGAAGGCAAATAATATCAAAAAACATCCTATGCAATTATTGAATCAATTAAGTATAAAGACAAAACTCATAGTTATGTTGCTGGTAGTTAGCCTTTGCGCTATGCTCGCCAGCACCTATATATGCTCTAGCAGTGGGAAAGCTACTCTGACCGAAAAAGTCTTCAACCAATTAACCAGTCTTCGGGCAGCCAAAACTTATCAAATCCAGGATTATTTTCAAAGCCTTTACCACCATAGCCAAACCTTAAGCGAAGACCTGACAGTCGTCGGTGCCATGCAGGAGTTCAAGAGTGCCTACCGCCAACTTGAACAATCAACAATACCAGCGGATTTTGACGCAAAAATTGATACCTACTACCGCACACAATTTTTAACCAAACTAACGCAAACTAACGAGGGTTCCCCCGTTCTGGCATCCTACACGCCAAAAACCGCCGCTGCCCGTTACTTGCAGTACCACTACATCGCTGCTAACCCCAACCCCGCTGGCAAAAAACTTCTCCTTGACAATCCAGGCGACGCCAGCGCTTACAGCCGCGCTCACGCCCGCTACCACCCTATTTTTCGCAATATAGTTGAAAAATACGGTTACTACGATATGTTTTTGATCGATCCCGAAGGAACAGTTGTCTACACGGTTTTTAAAGAAGCTGACTTTACCACAAACTTCACCAACGGCCCCTACAACGAGAGTAACCTAGCATCCGCGATCGCCGCGGCACGACAAGCAAATGGAACGGGCTATGTAAAAATAGTAGATTTTAAGCCCTACACCCCTTCTGGGAGTGCGCCTGCGGCTTTTATCGCTGCCCCAATCTTTAACGGCTCCCAATTCATTGGTATTTTGGCGTTCCAGCTTCCCGTTGACAAAATTAACAACGTGATGACTGGTAACAAAAATTGGAAACAAAGTGGTCTCGGCGATTCAGGAGAAACTTATCTGGTGGGGTCGGATTATCTAATGCGCTCTGCGTCTCGTTTCCAAATAGAAGACCCAGAAGGTCATGCAAAAACTCTACGCTCGATCGGTACTGATGAAAAGACCATCAAGAAAATCAAAGAATTTAATACTACAATCCTCCTACAAGAAGTGCAAACAAAAGCAGTGAAGGAAGCGTTGTTTGGAAAACAGGGTACGCAGGTGATCGACGATTATCGTAACATTCCTGTTTTGAGTTCTTATGCTCCTCTAGAGATTGATGGATTGAGGTGGGTGATCGTGGCGGAGATCGATGTTTCTGAAGCCTATGCCTCAATTCACTCGTTTGAAAAAAAAGTTGTGATTGGAGCTACTATAATCATCGCGCTAATCACGCTTGTTGCCATCTGGCTGACCTCAATTTTTGTCAAACCCATCAAGACGTTAATCGCTAGCGCCCGCAAGGTGGGGGCTGGGGATTTTGACGCAGTTGTGAAATCGGGTTCGCAAGATGAATTTGGAGAGTTGGCTAAGTCATTTAACCAAACCATAGGCAGCCTTCGCGCCGAAACTCAACTCATCGAACAGAAAAATCGCGAAAATGAAGCATTAGTCTTAAATATATTTAGTCCCGCAATTGCCAAACGCCTCAAACAGGGCGAGCGAGAAATTGCCGAGCAGATTTCTAATGTCTCGGTCTTGTTTTCCGACCTCCATCGATTCACCCAGCTTTCTCAATCAATGTCCCCTCAAGAGGTTGTTCGCTTGCTGAATGAACTGGTAACAGGCTTTGATGAAATGACAGATAAATACGGTCTAGAGAAGATTAAAACTATTGGTGACGGTTACATGGCTGTATGCGGGCTTGGTATGCCGCGTCTGGATCATGACAAACGCACGCTAGATTTTGCTTTGGAAATGCTGTCGTTTGTCCGCCGATTTAGTTATGAAAAAGACTTACATCTAGACCTGCGGATCGGCATCAACTCAGGAGATGTGGTTGCAGGCGTGATTGGCAAAAATAAATTGCTCTACGACGTTTGGGGCGATAGTGTAAATATTGCCAATAGGTTGAAGTCGGCTTGTCCGCCAGGAGCAATCTTCGTGTCTCAAGACATCTGCGATCGCCTGCACGATCT
This sequence comes from Microcoleus sp. BROC3, assembly GCF_036702515.1. Lineage (NCBI taxonomy): Bacteria > Bacillati > Cyanobacteriota > Cyanophyceae > Oscillatoriales > Microcoleaceae > Microcoleus > Microcoleus sp. BROC3. The sequence goes on along the minus strand of NZ_JAUBTQ010000017.1, from coordinate 86,888 downwards.
CTACGATTTTGAGCCCTTTGGTGAAATTCAAGAACCAGGAAAAGAACAGCTAGTGGCTTGGCAAGTCAAAAGTTCTAAGCTGACCGTAAGTGTTCGAGAGGAAGATGTCTATGAGTAATTTAAGCATTGCAAACGACTGGCAAGCCTGGGCGGTAATTGTCGGATTAGGGTTCCCACTCCTGGTCGTTTTACTAGGAGAGGTTATTTATCATCTACAAAGGCGCGGTAGACCGCTGGCGGCTACGCTGCGGGTTGTAAAAAACCTCGTCCTGCCCGTCTTAATGCTGATGGTTTTAATCCGGAATGTCGTGAGGCTTGACGTTGACGGGAATTTTGCAAAGCTCGTCGCAACGCTGTTTTGGATATCTGTTATCTACGCTTCTCTCTCGCTGTTTAATGTGATTTTGTTTGAAGAAGCTGAGGCAAATACATGGCGGGCACGGATGCCCAAACTGCTGATCGACCTTTCTAGGTTGTTTTTGGTGCTTGTGGGAAGCGCGATCGTTTTAGCAGTGGTGTGGGGTGCGGATTTGGCGGGTCTTGCTACCGGATTGGGCGTAAGCTCGATCGTGATCGGTTTGGCGCTTCAGGACACACTAGGCAGTATCATGTCGGGCATTGCGCTGCTTCTAGAACGCCCCTTCAGTGTGGGTGATTGGTTGCGTATTGGAGATATCGAAGGGCAGGTAATTGATATCAATTGGCGCTCGGTTCGCCTGCTAACTCTCCAGCGCCAGGTGGTTGTCGTTCCTCATCAGTTCATTGGAAAAGAAATAATTCATAATTACAGCCAACCAGAACGCATTTACAACCAACGTATCAATATTGGCTTTTCCTACGATAGCCCCCCTAACCTCGTGAAGCAGGTACTACTAAGTACAGCTTTGGCTACACAGGGAATATTAGCCGAACCCGAACCAGAGAGCAAAACCACATCCTATGATGAGACTGCAATTATCTATGAGGTGGAGTTTTTTATCGAAAACTTTGAGGATATGGAGCAGATACTCGATCGATTTATGACGCGAGTTTGGTACGCAGCGCAGCGAAACAACCTGACGCTATATCGCTACCGATATGAATATGCTGTAGAACCTGGAGACAAGGCAGATAGCGCTTCAAGTAAGTTAGCCCAAAGCTTGCACTCAATTCCCGGATTTATGCCTTTAGCTAGAGAACCCAAAAATTTGGATGACTTAACTAAGGGAACTATTTTGCAGAAATTTGGTGCGGGAGAGAAAGTCATCCGGCAGGGCGAGCCTGGTAATGCTTTGTACATTATCATTGCGGGTCAGGCTAAGGTCACACTCACGAACAAGTTGGGCATGGAGTTGGAGGTAATGACTATTTTGCGCGGTGAGTTTTTTGGCGAGATGGCACTGTTTAGTGGGGAACCGAGTCCAGTATCAATCGTCGCCGTTGACGATTTGCAGGTTCTTGTCATCTACTCAGATGCTGTAAATACGATGATTGAACGTCAACCAAGCTTGGGGCGTGAGATCGGTCAAATTATAGAGGCGCGAAGCAAAGCGGTAAGTATGGCCGGGCAGGTAGATGTTTCTTCCCATGCTGAGGTTGATTCCCTCTGAGGATTTTGAACTAAATTGATATGGAGTAAAATTATTTGTTAATAGAAATTAAACGCGCAATAAATTACATTCAAAACTCAAAACTATCGATCGCCAAATGCCAGTTTTTCTGACGCAGCCGATCGCAAATTTGCACTTTCTCAACCGCTAAATATTGCTGAAATTCTGGTTTCTCTATGCCGCTGCGCCACATTACCAGAGCATCTTCTCCGGTGTCTTCGTAGTACCGTTTCCGCCGTCCTGCCTCTTTAAACCCAAATTTTTGGTAAAGAGAAACTGCGGCTAAATTAGATTCCCGCACTTCTAAAGTTGCCCGTTCTAATTGTCTATAGTGAGCCTTTGTTAGTAAATCCCAAAGCAGGGCTTGTCCTAAACCCTGACCTTGAAAGCGAGGATGAATTGCCAAAATTGTAATGTGAGCTTCTTCTAAAATTGCCCACAGGCAACCCAAACCGATCAGGGTTGGGGTAAGTTTTGAGTTGGGAGTTGCTGGCGAGGATCTCTCAATACTGAGCGATTTTGAGTTGAGAATGCTGTTCGGCTCGATCGACTTGAGTTCGCTGTCGAATCTTTCTGATTCGCCGACCCCGGTTTCAGAAGCCCACAAACCCAGTAAATCGCTGTTAGGACTGCCTAACTCGCGCCCATAACCTTCGATCGTCCACAGTCCGCCAAAACAGAGCCGATCGAGTTCAACTGCACTGTTGAGGTCTTCGGCGGTGAGATGTTTAATTTGTAGAAAACGCACGGCTGTAAATTGTACACTGGAAAACACAGTAGCGATTAGCTGTTTGTTGCTAGTTTTGAGTCATGACTCACAAGTCTCCAGACATTAGTCTACTGCCAACGACCAATGACTGCTGATTAATGACTGCCGACTGCTGACTGCTGATTAATGACTGCTGACTAATAACCTAGGATAGTTATTGCGCGATGGTATCAACTCAATCTTTTGGGGTCGAATCGGGACTTAAGTATCTGTCTGAGTCTCAAAAAGCCCTGCAAAATCGATCGCCAAATCAAGAACTGTTACCGCTGACAGCCAGTGTTAACAGCAGCGATCGGTTGGAAATCGGAGGCTGCGAGGTGACAGCTTTGGTGGAGCAATTTGGCTCGCCGCTGTACATTTTAGACGAAGAAACGCTGCGGGCGGCTTGCACGCAGTACCGGGATGCTTTTAAGCGTTACTATCCCGGCACATCTCAAGTGCTCTATGCTTCTAAAGCTTGGAGTTGTTTGGCAGTTTGCGCGATCGCAGCTTCGGAAGGTTTAGGCATAGATGTCGTATCCGCCGGGGAAATCCACACTGCACTGCAAGCCGGCGTGAGCCCCGACAAAATCTACTTCCACGGTAACAACAAGTCCCGCGAGGAACTGCAGCTAGCTGTCGAAAACGGCTGCATTACCGTAGCCGACAATTGGCGGGATTTAGAGACTCTAGCAGAATTGGGAGAATTGGGTGTCAGCAGCCTCACAGGTGGGCCGACACGAATTATGGTGCGGTTTACTCCTGGAATTGAGTGTCACACCCACGAGTACATTCAGACAGGTCAAATCGACAGTAAATTTGGCTTCGATCCCAACTCGCTCGATCGAGTATTTAAATTCATCAGCCAACAGCCGTCGTTATTTTGCGTGGGAGTGCACGCTCACATCGGATCTCAGATTTTTGAACTGCAACCCCATGACGATTTAGCTGAAGTCATAATTCAGGCCTTGACTAAAGCACAAAGTTATGGTTTGCCAGCAACAGAAATTAATATTGGCGGGGGGTTGGGCATTCGCTATACTGAAGCGGACGATCCTCCCAGCATTGAAGATTGGGCTCGTACAATTTGCTCCGCAGTGGTAGCAGCTTGCGAGCGGCAGCAATTGCCATTACCGAAATTGCTTTGCGAACCGGGTCGATCGCTCGTCGGTACAGCCTGCGTCACTGCTTATACCGTTGGCTCTCAAAAAGTCATTCCGGGAATGCGGACGTATTTAGCTGTAGATGGAGGGATGTCCGACAATCCGCGTCCTATTACCTATCAATCAGTTTATCGAGTCCTCGCAGCCGGTAAAATGTCTGCTGCATTAACGGAAACAGTGACAATTGCTGGGAAACACTGCGAGTCAGGCGATGTTCTGATTAAAGATGCCAAATTGCCCGAGTGTCAGGCCGGAGATGTCCTCGCGGTTACGGCTACAGGGGCATACAATTACAGCATGGCTTCTAACTACAACCGAGTACCCCGACCGGCGGCGGTTTTAGTTAGAGACGGGGAAGTTAACACGATTATACAGCGGGAAACTTACCAGGATTTGCTGAGGCTTGACCGCCTTCCTGAACGACTCGGAGTTCAAAAGTAAAAACTGAGAAGTTAAAAGTTAAAAGTTAAAAGAAAGACCATCGATGTTTACTCAGTGATTGCTCTTTGACTTTTAACTTTTGCCTTGTTCAGTGACGCGATTGGATTGACACTCCCCGGTCTAAAAACGCGGGGATTTTCAGCATATTCCTTATAACAACTGTTCATGGTTCACGGGTTCGAGTGCATCACGGTTCGCGGTTCACAGGCGCTAGCGTTCGATGAACCATGAACAATCAACAATCTGGCTATGACTTTGGCCTCGTTCAGTCCTTATTGATTCAAGGGATCGATATTGGACTGGTTTTTGCCCTTGCGTATTTGGTGCTCGTCATTGTTGGGGAGCGCAGAACGCTGTGGATGGTACGGGGATTTATCATTTTGATGCTGGCGGCGGCGGTGAGCAACTGGGCTGGATTGAGGCTGTTGCACGTTGCCCTCAACAGCTTGGTGACGGGTTCGGCTGTGGCAATGGCGGTAATATTGCAGTCGGAGTTTCGCCGATTTCTGGAACAATTGGGTCGGGGGGAAATTCGGCAATTATTTGGACGAGATCGCCGACCAAATCCCGAACCCGACAGCGTAATAGATGAAATTGTGGACGCAGTAAAAGAACTTTCGCAAAACCGCACCGGCGCTTTACTAATTGTAGAAACAGATTCTCCGATCGACGATCGGGATTTTTCTGTGCCGGGATTAAAGCTAAATGCTGAAGTTTCTAAAGAATTGTTGCAGACTATCTTTCAGCCGCAAACTTTGCTGCACGACGGAGCTGTTTTGATTCGAGGTTCGCGGATCGTGTCGGCGGGGGTAATTTTGCCTTTGTCCGATCGCAGCGCGTCGCGGCAGTTGGGAACCCGCCACCGGGCGGCGATGGGGATTACGGAACGGGTGCAAGCTTGCGTGTGCGTGGTGGTGTCCGAGGAAACGGGTTCTATTTCTCTGGCGCAGATGGGAACTTTAAATCGACCTTTGACTAGCAGCAAACTTAAGGAATTGCTGGAAGCAAAGCTGTTTCCGTCGGAAGGAGAAAGAGCCGTGGCTCCAATTCCGATCGGCAATCTCGGACGCCAGATAGGATTGAAGGGAGTGACACTGTTAAAGCGGATAATGCGCCGATCGGGTAATCGGGAGAAACCATGAGTCAAGGAATTTGCTTGGAAAAGTTGCCGGAGGATCTGCAACAAGAACTACTGCCTAAGCACATAGCAGTGATTATGGACGGGAACGGGCGCTGGGCTAAGAATAAGGGATTGCCGCGGATTGCGGGGCACCGCCGAGGAGCTAGCACTCTGAAGGAACTGCTGCGCTGCTGCAAAGATTGGGGAATTCCAGCTTTAACGGCCTATGCTTTTTCGACGGAGAATTGGGGGCGGCCGGCCGGGGAGGTGGATTTTTTAATGAGTTTGTTTGAGGGTAAGCTGCGGCAAGAATTGCGGGAGATGGTGGACGAGGACGTGCAAATTCAATTTATGGGGAATTTGCAGGCTTTGCCGAAGTCTTTGCAGGCGGAAATCGAGCGTTCTGTGACGGCCACTCAGCACAATCAGGGGATTCTGTTTACGGTGGCGACGAATTACGGGGGGCGTCAGGAGATTGTACAAGCTTGTCGGGCGATCGCCACTCAGGTGCAAGAGGGCAAGTTGCAGCCGGAGGAGATTGATGAGGTTTTATTTAAACGCTATTTGTATACTGCTGATATTTGTGACCCGGATTTGCTGATCCGGACGAGCGGGGAAATGCGGTTGAGCAATTTTCTGCTATGGCAAATGGCTTATTCGGAAATTTACATTACTGAGACGCTGTGGCCGGATTTTGATCGATCGGAGTTTCACCGCGCTTTGTCTGATTATCAGAAGCGCAGCCGCCGATTTGGCAAAGTGTAACGATTTTGGATTTTGGATTTTGGATTTTAGATTTTTTGGTTGATTTTTTAGTTTCCAAGTAGGTGTGGATTCTGAGGGAGCATCTCCATGAAAGTAAAAAACGTTTTTACGACCTGCGAGCGTCCCGCAGAGCAAAATACAGCAAGCGTCCCACTCGCAATCCCATGTAAATGCTTGCACGGTTGATGCTTCTTACCTGGATTCCATCTAAAATCTAATACCAATTTCACTCAATTCTCCCGCTCAACATAACAATTTTAGATTTGAGATTGGAGGACAAATCTAAAATCTAAAATCTAAAATCTAAAATCTAATTAGGGCCCAGAGAAAACAGCAGCTTCAATGTCCTGACGTGAGAGGGAGTATTTGAATGCTCGCTGAATGTCTTGGCCGTCGGCTCCGGCCTCGATGTAGCGGACAGTGAGTTGGTCGATATCGAGGGAGAGTTCTGCTTTCCATGTAAGTTGCTCGATCTGCCAGCAGTGGAGTTCTCGCCGGTCTTGCTGGCAGCCGCGGCTTTTGAGCCACTGCTCGATTTCGGGGAGTGGATGGTTGTACAAAGGAGTGTCAGCGGAAGGAAGAGTCATGGGATTTTAGATTTTAGATTGGGGATTTTAGATTGGGGATTTCGGATTGAGGATTTCCGATTTTAGATTGGGGATTGGGGATTTGAGGGGTTAATTGCCGCGAATTAAGCCGATCGCGATCGCCAGTACCAAACATCCGATTAAGCTAGCTCCCATGAGCGACAGGGCGAACATTTCTCCTGGAGAAAGAGGTCGATCCGTGGGATCTAGGTAAGCGGAGTTGGAAGTTTTTTTGCCGGAGCCCGAAACCGGACTATCGAAGCCTGGGGGCAGCCCGATCACGTTCAGGCGAGAATAGCCTATTTTGAGGTCGTAGGCGAGGCGACGTTCTGGGTTGCTGAGGGTGGCGTAGGCGTTGTTGAGCTGCTGAAATTTGGCGGTGGCGACTGCGGGCGGCAGCTCGGTGGTATCGGGATGGTAGAGTTTGCTAAGTTCCCGGTACGATCGCCGAATTTCGAGCGCTGAGGCTGAAGGATGCAGCCCTAACAAGCTGTAATGAGTGGAACCCAAGGGGGTTTTTCCAGGTATTTTTTGACTTTTGTTTTTTGCAGTTGCCTCGTTTCCTGCCACCGAAGCCCCTCTCTGCCTATTGTTAATAATATTTGGTTATTTTAGCTGAAATTTGAAGGAAGAGGAATTAACCGCAGAGGGCGCTCTTGACGCAGAGGGAAGAGAGAAGAATTATAAATTCTCCCGTTCTTTGCCTGTTTCTGCTGTCACCGAGTTTTTTATTCTTTATTGGGGTTGACTTTTTCGGAGTAATGTGAATTAACTAGGGCTAGCGCTGGGGCGTCGGTGGATTCTGGTCGATCGATACTGTGTTCGCCCTCGCTCGGAAGTTGGCAAGAAATCAACTCTGTGACGATGCGATCGCCCAGAGCGTCTTCCCAATCCTGCAACTGTTCTCTGGCTTTGATCGGTGTATTGAGAGCCACGTCTACGCCCATTTGCTGAAGGTTGAGGCTGTGGGCTGTCGATCGGCGGTTGACACACTCCACCAGCCAAACGCTCAATCCGACTGCTGCCATCAAAGGCAAAACAATCCGGTAATCTCTAGTCAATTCAAACATCAATAGGATGGCTGTCAGCGGTGCTCTGGCGCTGCCGGCGAGCACGGCCGCCATTCCCACCATTGCGTAGGCGGGAGGGCCGGCGACTCGATCGCTCATAGCCGGCAGCATTTCCAAAAACAGGCCGTAAGCCGAACCCAGGGAAGCTCCTAAAAACATCGCCGGAGCGAATATACCGCCCACTAAACCACTGCCGAGGCTGATTGCTGTCATCGCCAGTTTGACAAACAGTAGCAGCAGCAGCAAAGGCAAGGAAAATTTAACATCTTGGAGCATTGCTTGGACTGTTTCGTAGCCGACACCCAAAATTTGAGGAAATTGCAGGGCGACTAAGCCGACGCAGGCCCCGCCGATGATGGGCTGAAGCGGCCGGGGCAGTCGTCCGAGCCAAGCAAATCCTCGGATTTTGCCTTGAAAACAGCGATCGGCCAATTGAATTGCTTCTGTGTAGGCTAGAGACACTCCGCTCGCTAAAAGTCCCAATCCCATGTACAGAGGCAATTCTAGGGGGCTGCGGACATCGTAGACTGGCAAAGAAAAGGCAGGCTGAGCTCCCAAGCAGATTTGAGCGATCAGCGCGGAAACTACGGCGGAGAGCAAGACTACGCTGACTGACGAAGTAGCGAAGGTGCTGCCGAGCACGACTTCTAAGGCAAAGAACACTCCGGCGATGGGAGAGTTAAACCCGGCAGATAAACCTGCTGCTGCTCCCGCGCCGAGGAGCAAGCGCTGCCGTTCTGGGGATAGCTGTAAAACTTGAGCCAGCAGCATTCCGAAGTTGGCGCCGATTTCGACGCTGGGGGCTTCCGGGCCGAGGGAGGCGCCGGTGCCGAGGGAAACTGAGGCTGCCACCATTTTGGTGATGGGTTTGAGGGGGGAGAGTTCTTGCAGGCCGCGGGTGGCTGCAATTAAGGAAGACATATTCGGGCCAAAGTCGCGAAATCGCCACCGCATCAGCCCGATGATGACTCCGCCGAGGGTGGGAATGCAGGCTAGCGTCCAAGAGCCTTTCGACGCGATCGCCCCCATGAAGTCTTCCAGCATCAAGCTGTGGATGAAGTGGATTAGGTAGTGAAAGGTGACGACGCCTGCACCCGTAACTCCCCCGATGACTAGGGAGAGGATGAGCAGGAGGGTTTCTGGGCTCGGGTGCAGGCGGTTGAATAGCGGGCTTAGTCGGGAGGCTTGGGGAGTTGCGGAGGTTGGCCCGGGTGGCGGCAGATCCACAGGAGGGATGGCTCTCATTTAGCGGTTAATTCTTCGGTGAGAAGTTATATAATATTACAATTTATTTCTTATTTTCATTTTGAGTGATTTTAGGGGAATTGACAACTTAATTAAGGCGTAATTTAGGGTAAATTTTTGGGGCTGGCTGCTGGGGTGGAATGACTGATTCTGAGGAGCGGCGGATTTGGCGTGATTGTATGCTCAGTTACATTCAAACTTAGATATACTCTGGCGATAATGCTAACTAACTATATTTACCGTGGGGGTGGTTAGGCCGATCGCATCAGTGAACGGGTCATATCATATAACTCACTGCAAAACAACTTTCAAATTAAAGAATTGGCGATTTGAGGTTTTACCTTACAATCACAAATCTCAAACCACAAATCTCAAATCTCCAATTTTAAATCCCTTACTCGCGCATACTATCACATCGGTTGTTGACTGGGCGGGATTCTTGGTCTGGGTTTGGCGATCGGCATTAGCGGATCGCCGATGGTGGCGACTTTCCAGGGCGGGGATTCTAGCTGGCGTGCTGCGATTAAAAAGGGTGCTCCTCGCTTCAGGCGATCGACCATTAATTTAGGTGGGATAAATGCCGATAAAAAAGGTTCGTTGACGCTGCCAATATATGCGTAAGCACCATTTTCTAGCCACCTCCCGGCAACGGTGTTTTTGTCATCTGGCGCTGCTGCTGACCAACTGTGGATCATGTGGATTGCTGCGGGAAATTGAAGTTTTGGTAGGTCTTCAACTGAAGCGTCGCCGTTGCCGACTTGGAATGATTTTGGATAGCCTTTGGAATTCATTAATATTAAGTCAAATGTCCACGGTTTTGAGGCTAAACTCCGCCACTTTTCCAGGCTCGATTCTGGTTTCTGCACTAATTCAACATTCAAACCTATGGTTTTTAGTCCGCTAGCTGCTTCCTCCATTTCATATTTTCCCCAATTTCCTTCCTTGGGGTAACTGTCATAAAGCATGGCTGTTTGGCTGTCTAGAAATATTGCACACATGGCTTGATAGATCGATCGTACCTCGGAACCGTAAATCCAGCCGACAGCCGCCCAGCGTTCGCCGTTGGGGTGTCGTCCCAAACCGTCGGTAACAGCTAATTGTTCGTCGGGTTTTTCAGGAGATTGATATTTGACTGCTAGTTGGCGTACAATCGTTATTGTGTCGATCGGGTCTCCGAGCTGAGAGTAAAAATATCCGGTTGATTCGACGGCTTTTGTAACTGCTGTTTGCAGAGTTTTCCACTGTGTGTTATTAAGGGTGTCGTTGGGTTTTCCAAAGTTGCCTTCTAGAAATACTAAAGGTTGGCCGTGAGCGGCTGCTAAGGCAACTGCTGCTGAGCGTGCGGGGTCATTTTCTGATGTGATTACTACTCCTGGGGGTTCCCAGCCGAGTTGCGTCCATTTTGCTTTTAAGGTTTGAGTATCCGTGGCATTCCAGGCTCCTGCAGCAGCGTTCAGCATTAATTGCTGGAGTTTTTGATTTTTTGGCAGTTGCTGTTTGATGCTTGGCAAACGGACTATTTCTTCGGGTTGAAAGCGCTGCACAAACACGGGCGTATATTTTTTGTCTTCGATGAGAATAGGCCAGTTTCCTTTGAGATTCCATTTTTGGATTGCTGCTAAGAATGTGGCTTCGTCGGGTACTAAAACAACGCGGTTGACTGTTGGTATGTTGTCGCGGACAATGGCTGCTCGGAGGCCTGTTTGAATTGGCCAGGGTTCTTGTTTGGCTGAGGCGGGAAGTTGAAAGGGTTTTGTGACAAAGCTGCACGCTGTTAATTGCTGTGACAAGCATAAAAATAGTGTTAATGCTAGCAGTTTAAGTTGTAGGTTTTTGTTATAATTCATTTTTAACCGCAGATTGAAGCAGATTAACGCAGATGCAGAGGGGCTCTGTTAATAGATTCCGGGAATTAGTTTTTTGACTCGCTGGCTGTATTCTGAATAGTCTGGATATTTGGCGGTTAACCAGGCTTCTTCGCGGCTGGCTTTGATGTCGAAAAATATTATTAATATGGCGCTGGCTATTAAGTGGGATATGCTCATTTGAAAAAGTGTCCAGCCGAGAGCGGCTAAAATTAAGCCGCTGTATAATGGATGCCGCACTATTCGGTAAATCCCTGTTTGGACTAATTCTCCGTTTTCTATGGGATACGGTAAAGGTGTGAGGTTTTTTCCTAAGTCTATCAATGCTTTGATGATTAAAACCAAAGCGCTTAAGGCGAGAATACTTGCTACAATCCAGGTAAGAGCAAGTAATTGAGTTGATTGAATTTTTAATCCTGGCAGTTGATAAACTGGTAAGATTACAAATCCTGTGAGCAATCCTCCTTGAAGCAGGACTAAATATTCGCCGCGGCTGTTATTGCGCCAGCCTTCGCGCGTGAAACCCCAGTATGTTAAAATTTTCATAGTAAGAGGAAGAAGGAAGTTCGGCAACGGATTCTGTAACGGATGTAACGGATGTAACGGATGTAACGGATGTCAGGAAGAAGGAAGGAGGGAAGAGGGGAGAGGGAAGAAGGAATGAGGGAGAGGGAAGAGGGGAGAAGAAAGTGAACTGTAGGTTGGATAGAGTGAAGTAAAACCCAACCTACGGCGAACAGTCAACAGTCAACAATTAACAAATTTATTCTCGCCAAGGACGTGTCATTAATTCTAATTGATTGACTTCATCTTGGCTCAAATTCCAGCCTAACGCGCCTGCATTTTCTTGGGCTTGTTTGGCGGTTTTGGCGCCGGGAATGGGGATGACTCCGTTTTGGCATATCAACCAGTTTAGGGCAACTTGGGCGGGCGTGCGATCGCGCTTTCTGCCCATTTTTCGCAGGGTAGACATGACTAATTCAATTTTTTCGAGGCCGCTTTTGCTGAAGCGGGAGTCCATTTTGCGGGCTCCTGTAGGTGGTTCTTGGGCTGTGTATTTGTCGGTGAGCAATCCTTGGGCTAAGGGGCTGTAAGCTAAAATTGTGACGCCCAATTCGCGCGCTGCACTCACAATTCCTTGTTTTTCTACTTGCCGCGACAGCAAGGAGTAACGGACTTGATTTGTTGCTAGGGGAACGCCTCTTGCTGCTAGTATTTTGTGGGCTTGGCGCATCTGTTCTGCTGAATAGTTGCTGACTCCTACTGCTTGAATTCTGCCTTGTTTTACTTCATCGGCTAAGGCGTTCATCAGGGTTTCTTGACTGAGTAAAAAAGTGAAAGGCCAGTGCACTTGGTAGAGAGTTATTTGTTCTACTTGCAAGCGTTTTAAGCTGGCACTCAAAGCGTCGGAAACCGATTTTCCTGTAATCCGCCAAGGTAGGGGGCCGAATTTGGTGGCTATTTGCACGGGTTGGGTGGTTTTTTTGAGAAACTGCCCCAGCAATTCTTCTGACAAGCCGTTACCGTAGACTTCGGCTGTGTCGAAGAAGTTGACTCCGCTTTCTAAGGATGTTTTGAATGCTGCTTCGACTTCGGCGGCGCCGTAGTTGCTGCCGTAGTTCCAAAATAGTTTGTCGCCCCAAGCCCAAGTTCCGACGCACAGGGGAAGGACGGCTGGGCCATTTTGTCCTAGGGTAATGGTTGTCACGGTTGGTAAATCCACAGTTATTGATTCTCTTTATTTTTATATGAATTTATACGAATAATCGCGATCGAGCTTCTAGCCGGGGGAGGAAAGGCGGCGGGTTGCGATATCTCAGTTACTATAAATTCAAATGCTGTGTTTATGTGAATAGTTATGTCGATCGACCGTTTACCAGATTCAAGATTAACAGATTCCGCGACTCCTGCTATCAAGAGAGTTACCCTGCTGACTATGTTCCGGTTGGGTTTGTTTCAGATGGGATTGGGCATGATGTCGATTTTGACCCTGGGGGTGCTCAATCGCGTGATGATTAAGGAGTTGGCTATTCCGGCTACTGTGGTGGCGGGTACGCTGGCTATGCACCAGTTTGTCGCCCCGGCTAGGGTGTGGTTCGGGCAAATGTCTGATGCTAAGCCTTTGTTTGGCCATCACCGCACGGGTTATGTGTGGGTAGGAAGCGTTTTGTTTGTGATTTCTGCTTTTTTGGCGGTGCAGGTGATGTGGCGCTTGGGCGGCAGTTTGGAGGCTGTGGGGTGGACTACTCCTACTTACGGTTGGGTGGGTTTGTTGGGTTTGATTTTTGCACTTTACGGTATTGCTATTTGTTCGAGTTCGACTCCTTTTGCTGCTTTGTTGGTGGATGTTTCGGATGAGGAGGATCGATCGAAGTTGGTGGGTGTGGTGTGGTCGATGCTGATGGTTGGTATTATTATCGGGGCGATTATTAGCAGCGGTTTGCTGAAGCAAATTGATGGGGATGTGTCGCGGGAAGTATTGCAGGCTTCGATTAACGGTTTGTTTGTGAAGGTGCCGGCGCTTGTTTTGCTGTTGGTGGGTATTGCGACTTTTGGGGTTGAGAAAAAGTATTCGCGGTACGGGGTGCGATCGTCCGCAGTGAATCGAGAAGATAAAATTACTCTGAGAAGTGCGCTGCGGATTTTGACTGCTAGTCGCCAAACCGGTTTGTTTTTTACTTTCCTGCTAATTATGACAATTTGCTTGTTTATGCAGGATGCGGTTTTGGAACCTTACGGCGGGGAAATTTTTAAGATGTCGATTTCGCAAACTACGCAGTTGAATGCTATTTATGGTACTGGTACTCTGATCGGTTTGAGCGCAACTGGTTTTTTAATTGTGCCGCGAATTGGCAAGCAAAATACGATTAGGTTGGGCTGTTTGTCGGTGGCTGCTTGTTTTGGTTTAATTATTTTATCTGGATTTACAGGAAATCCAATTGTGTTTAAGTCGGCTTTAATGTTGTTTGGTTTAGCTTCGGGAATTACAACGACGGGTGCGCTGAGTTTGATGTTGGATTTGACGGCTGCAGAAACGGCGGGGACTTTTATTGGCGCTTGGGGTTTGTCGCAGGCGATGGCGCGGGGTGTGGCGACGATTAGTGGCGGTGCTATTTTGGATTTGGGCAGAAGTTTGTTTGGGGTGCCGATGTTAGCTTACGGGTTGGTTTTTGCTGTGCCGGCGGTGGGTATGATTCTGGCTGTTTGGCTGTTGGGTAGGGTGGATGTTGGGGAGTTTCAGGATAATGCTAAAAGTGCGATCGCCACTATTCTTGAAAATGAATTAGACTAAGGTTTGTAGTGAGAGCTTTAGTCCTCATTTTCGGGTTAATCAAGGGCTTCTGTCCTTAATACAAAAAAACTGCAAATGAAAGATTTTTGGGATTCTATTTTAAGTTTTTCTCAGACTACTGTCAAGACAGTCGGCCAGCAGTTTTTGAAAGATTTCGGTTCTGCACAAGCAGATGAGAAGGATGATGGGAGTTTGGTTACGCAGTCTGATAATTGGGCGGATGCGGAGATTAGAAGTGCGATCGCATCTACTTTTCCCAGTCACGGAATTTTGAGCGAGGAAGGAGAACACGTTTTCCCAGATACGGAATGGTGTTGGGTTGTCGATCCTCTGGATGCTACGACTAATTTTGCTCGGGGAATTCCGATTTGGGGGATTTCTTTAGGTTTATTGTATCGCGGAACTCCGGTTTTTGGCTGCGTGCATTTGCCGCCCGTGAATCAATTTTTTCACGGTTTTTATGCAGGGGATTTGGTGGGGGACAATGTATTGACAAATATGCCTCAAGGTGCGTTTTTGAACAATCGGCCGATTTGTCCGACTGCTGATAAAATGAGCGGAAATCATATTTTTAATTTGTGTTCCCGGAGTGTGGGAATCGGGCCTCATCTTCCGAGTAAAATTCGGATGTTGGGTATGGCTAGTTACAATTTTTTGACTGTGGCTTCGGGTGCGGCTATGGGAGGGGTGGAAGCGACTCCGAAAATTTGGGATATTGCGGGGAGTTGGGTAATTGTGAAGGCTGCTGGTGCGGTTTGGCTGCCGCTGGAATCTCAGGCTATTTTTCCGCTGGAAGTGGGGAAGAATTACGGGAGGATTTCTTATCCAACTTTGGTGATGAATCGGCAGGAGTTGGTGTCGGTATTTTTGCCGTTTGTGGAGGCTTGGAAGAAGAAAAAAATGGGCTGATTTACGCGCGGGCGAAGCTATCCCATAGGAAATCGCGCAATTATCAATCAAATAAAACTGCAGGGCAGGCGTGACGGAGGAGTCTCCCACGCCTGCCGTGCTGTTTAGAAGAAATATACCGACCGATGACCGATGGTTTAAGTATGTCTACTCTTGTCTATTTCTGCCAATCTGCGATCGGGTGGTTTTGTTTTACGTCGATCGGGTGATGCGGTGCTGCTACAATTTGTGGTAAGTTTTCCCTACCTATTATCTCTCGGAAATAAAATTATACCCGTTTTCAAGTAGAGGCACAAGGGTAAATAGATTTACTGCGGTGTTGGAAAAGAAGATGAGTGGTATATTGGCTATGTCGAAGAGTTAGCCTGTGGGAAAATACAAGAATAAACCTGGGAAGAAAGTCAGAAAATTATGCGGTTGGCGATCGCACTAATCTCGATAGCACAATTCTCCCATCCGATTTGCTGACAGAGGCAGTCCCAATTCTACCAGCGTTTGTAAATACTCGTCAGGCGTTTTTGGCGGATTTTTGAGCCTGATTCTTTGTTTCTCGGCTGCTTTGCATACACCTTCAAAATTCAAGTTGAGAAAGCGCAGGATTAACCGATCTGGGTGCAGCGGTTGAATGTTATATTGTTGAAGATTCTCAGCAGGAAAATCCCTGAGATTGAAAGTAACGATAAAATCCGCGCGAGAATGAATTGCTGCTGCTAGAACGTGCCGCTCGCCCGGATCTGGAAGTTCCAACTCTGGTATAATTGGCTCGTAGCCAGTCACCACACAATTTTTAATGCTTGCATTCATCAGATTTTTGGTTCTGGCAAGCTGTTCTAATGTGAGATTTGGATTGTTTTGAAGCACGTTTCTCATCCACTCGCCGTGAATCTCTTCTGTCCACCTCGGCTCAAACACATCACCAACTGCTAATTCCATCAGAAAATCGCGGAGTGCGGCTGAATACAAAACATTAGCATCGCAGACAACTTTTACAATTTCCATGAGTTAGTCGTACAAACCGAGTGCTTCTGATTCGGCGACAAGTTCGTCAAGTATTTTACTTCTTTTTTCATAATCCTGCTTTTTATATTTCATTACATCTTCATAACGTATCCGGCGACAGGTACTTACCATTTTGTATGGAATTTCGCCAGAATCTAGCAACTTCCACACATACTCGCGGGAGACATTGAGTAAGGCCTCAACCTGCCAGATATCGAGTTCCTCAGTAATTGGAATCAGCTTGACAGTATTGCCGCTGCTTGTTTGTTGCAAAATTCCTAACAGCAGGGGTAACGCTGCGGCCGGTATGTCAATTGTTTCTCCCTCTTTTTCGTTTAATATCAATTTGAGGGATTCGCCAGACGGATGATTTTGCAAGTGCGATTCTAAAGCGCGGCTACTGGTTTTGGCAACCGCTGCTTCTGCTGCTGTCGGCAAAGCAGGTGCTGAGTCGGGATCTCCGGTGAATGTCATGTTAATTTGGGGTTGAGTATAACAGGCAATCAACTACGATCGTAGCAATTTTTTTGCGAGGCGATCGCACTTGATGCAACCAGCGAAATAACAGATACTAGGATTAGGGACACAACATTGCTGTGTCCCTACTGCAAAATGAATTTATTGCTTCAGGCGATTAATTTCGACAGCACATTAGACAACTTAGCACCGAGATTCTCAACAGCGTCCTGCTGTTTGGGATCTTTCATCGTACCGTCAGCATTAAATGCTTCAAAAGCTTGGGGAATTGCTTTCTGATCGGGGAGTACCAATACGTTAATATTCCCCAGGATCGATCGCAAATGCACTAATCCCCGCAAACCGCCCATTCCCCCTGGGGAAGCACTCATAATTACCGCTACTTTGCCAGTAAATGCCACCAATCCCGGTTCACCGGGTGCTGGGCGCGATACCCAATCGATCGCATTTTTCAACACAGGCGTAATTGAACTGTTATACTCAGGGGAAGCTATCAAAAACCCGTCATGCGCTACCATCAATTCCTTCAAGTGGCGGGCATTTTCTGGCATTCCCTCTTTTGCTTCTAAATCTTCGTCAAATAGCGGCATCGGCAAATCGCGCAAATCTACATAAGTAACTTCTGCACCCGCCGCAGTAGCACCAGCCGCCGCCACTTTTACCAGCAGTTTGTTATAGGATGCTTCGCGGGTACTCCCGGCAAATGCAAGTATTTTTGGTCTGTTTGTCATTGATTTTTTCCTGGTTATTGCTTCCGCGTATAATTGTACTATTCCGAGTGATTCCAAACAAAGTCAGCAATGGGTCTATCTGCCGACAAAACAGGATTGTCACTGGAATTGAGTAAAACCGATCGCACTTTTACATTCCCGACTCCCAAACGCCTCTCGACGCGACTGGGAATGCCGTAACCGTAAATAATGTGTCCTTTCCCCGCCAACACCACAACTTGATAGTCGGGGTTTGCTTTGACAAATTCAGCTATTTTTTCCGCCATAGTTTCGTCCCACAAAACTTGGGCTTGCAAGAATCTTTCAAAAGCCGTACTATTTCCCTGTGCTGCCTTTTGGTGTTGCTGGTAAACTTCTAGCAGCAGTTGCCTATATTCGGCGTTGTCGGTGCGAATTTCGGATATTGGGGGAATGTGCTTTTTTTCCTCTGCTGTGAGGCTTTCTAAACCTTGAGACGCAACTTTTCTCGTTACTTCGGATGGTGTATTTAAGGCGAGGACGGGTAGTTGATTTTCTTTGGCAAACCGCAAAATGGGGGCGTAAGATTCCCAGGGAAAGCGCCATCTGCGATCGTACTCTGTTTGCTCTATTAATTGCTGTTCAGTCAGTTTACCTGCTAAGTAGTTGTCGATCGCGCTTTGAAAGGGACGCTGAAACATTTCCATCGCGATCGCAATTTTCCGATTTTGCCGCTGCATTTCTCGGACAATCTTTAGTTGAGCTTGGTGGTCTTCCGCGCTATCGTGGGTTTCTCCCAGATACACGACTTTTGCCTTCACCAACTGTTGCAGAATCTCTTGGTTAGTGTAAGTCTGCGCAGGTTGAGGGTTCGCCGTCGTTGAAGCAGCCGCTGCACTGCTGCACAGCAGGAAGATGCCGATCGATAAGGCGCACAATTTGATGAGTTTGGTTGTTTTCATACACACATTATGCCTGTTTGTCGCAACAGCAAGCACAGCCGAACTCTACTATTTTGGCTGAGCAGCTAGAAAGCTCGATGCTTGATTTAACTTCATAATTATCCGCCCCTACTTCTAAAAATGTAAAGTTTAGTTGCAGGTACTTGTGCTTCTAAAAGAAGGTGCTAAATTAATAATATGAAGCGAACAAAAAGCTTCTCTGACAGATACCACATCCAAATCCCACAGCGAAGTTCACAATAAAATCTAAGGAGTAAAACGCTGTTTAATCTCCCATCTGTCTCATTAAAAACCAATAACAGCACCCACCAACAAAGCTGATACTTCCTCAACTAATTAGAGGGGAGCAATGCAAGTGAATCTAAGTATCTATTGCAACTCCGCATCGAAGTTGAAAAAAGAGGAAATCACTCGGTACATATGGCTGGGTGCTGTTGTTGTTAAAAGAGATTTTCGGTTTGTGATGTTTTTTTCTGTAGAGGCAGAGCCTCTATATATCCGTTACCGGGCAGAGCCTGGTAACGAGCAAACCCACCCCTATAAGGAGCGGGTTTCACCAACAACTTTTAATTCACATCAAAAATATCTATAAACCCGCCCTTGATAGGCGACTTTATCGAAACTCGCGTCTATTATAGCATTCCGGTTTTCAGACGACGATCGCACTTTCACGCTCGAACATAACGCCTGTGAGTGCAGCAAAGAGTTAGAGAAGATCGTGCAGTCGATCGCTCTTGACGGTTGTGTATTACTAATGTAGTATGAGGTCGCGGTAGGAAAGCTCGATCGACCGACACTAGCAAACAATATTTAGAAAAAACCTATGCAGCCCATCCGACAAGGCGACGTAATTCTCACCCCCGTACAGCAAATCGAAGGAGAAAAAAAACCTCACCTAACTCTTGCCGAAGGTGAAGTCACCGGACATTCTCACCAGATTATTGAGGGACAAGCTGAACTTTACGAAAAAGAGGGCGCCCTGTACTTGCGGGTGCTTTCTCCGACAGCTTTATTGAGTCACGAAGAACACCATGCGATCGCAATTCCCGAAGGTAATTGGATGGTGCGAATTCAGCGCGAATACGAGCCGCAAGGCTGGCGGTATGTCGCAGACTAAAGTTAAAAAACAGACGCCAGAACAAGCAGCTTTGATTATAGTGTATCGGGAAAAGTGGATAGCGATCGCGCTTTCCACAGGCTCAATAAATTGCTCGCAAGCTGCCGAAACAATTAAATCGGCTGATTGTGCGATCGGCAAAACAGCACCGACAATCATTTTTGTCGATCGTATTTGTCAACAACTAGCAGCCACTGAATTAGACATTTGACAGGAATATACCATGTTAAAAATCGATTTTTAGGACTATTTTGAGGCAGGCGAGCGCCCTGTAACAGTTTTTTTGTTAAAAATGACCTCTCCGAGCACCGGGTTCATTCATGCGTTGCGATGGCCGCCAAAAGTGCGATCCTCTTCGAGGGCTTCGCTAACGGCTAAAGAAGCAATTCGCTCGGTAAATTGGGACATTGACTCAGAGGAGTTTTCCGTGCAAACCTGAGTAATACTAATTTTAAAAAGTCTGGCTACAATCATCAGTCTTATACCAATTGTTAAAAGTCACAGAACCCCGCGCCGGACTTAGGATCAGGCGTTTCCCTACCCGAGTATCTGTACTTCACTCAACTGAAAACCGCTATTTTGACAAAAACATTAATTCATCAAACACTAATCAACGTCCCACTATGTGCCAGTTAAAAGGGTGGAATGCACCAACCACCGATCGCCCAAAAACTGTTAATAACATGAAGAAGAAGCCCACCCTCGATTGAAGGTGGGCTCAGTTCATGCCAGCTTACCGACAGCTAGGCAATCGGGTCTCTTCGCTGGTAGACGTAAAAGCTGGGAAAAAGATCCGAACCTCCGAAAAAACTTCTCGCCCACCATAAAGCCTCAGCCTACCCAACCGGATCGGGAAAATTGCGCCTGCTGCGATGTTCCCCTGACATCGGGGAACACTGGGGCTTAAACTTTTCAAGAGACTTCTGCAAAAAAGCTCGTCTTGGGCCGACAGGATGCTCAACCCCTACTCCGCACAAGAATTAAACTTGTTCGAGAAGTCTCATAATTCTCCTGTTTAACTTTGATTTCCCAACCGATTAGGCATCGTGATCGTGTGCAAAGCGACGGAACAGGAAATCTAGGGCGTAGTTCCGCAAATTGTAGTATTCCGGATCTTCCATCATTTGAACCCGATCGCGCGGACGCGGAAAAGGAATCTCCAGAACCTCGCCAATTGTCGCCGACGGCCCGTTAGTCATCATCACCAGTCGATCGGCCAAAAACAGCGCTTCGTCAATATCGTGAGTAATCATCAACACCGTACAGCGGTGATCGTTCCAGATTTTCAGCAACTCTTCTTGCAATTCCTCCTTAGTAATTGCGTCCAGAGCACCAAAAGGTTCGTCTAAAATCAGCACTTTCGGGCGAATTGCCAAAGCGCGGGCGATCGAAACCCGCTGCTTCATCCCCCCCGAAATTTGCGGCGGTCTTTTCTGGGCAGCTTCTGTCAATCCCACCATCGCCAAATGCTCATTGACGATCGCATTTTTTTCGACCTTCGACTTATTCGGAAATACAGAATTAACCGCCAAATAAACATTTTCAAACACCGTTCGCCAAGGCAGCAAAGCGTAACCCTGAAACACCACCATGCGATCGGGGCCCGGCTTCGTAATCCGCTGCCCGTTAATCGACACGGTGCCCTGGCTGGGATGGCTAAAACCCGACACCATATTTAACAGTGTTGATTTGCCGCAGCCCGAGTGTCCGATCAGAGTAATAAACTCTCCCTCAGCTACATTCAGATTGACGTTTTCTAAAGCCCTGTAACCGTTTGGATATTCTTTGTAAACATTGTCCATCACCAAAAAAGGCTGGCGGCGATCATTCTTAGACTTGATTTTGGTTTGGGTATTCGTCTGGTTTAGAGAAGTATTAATCATGGGTTTGGGAAATTGTAAGTGGGTGATTGGCGAAGGAAGTTCGGCAACGAGCAATGTACGGGATGTAACGGATGTAACGGATATAACGGAGGTCATGAAGAGGGAATTGCTCACTAGCAATTAGCACTTAAAAACTAACAACTAACAATTAGCAATTACCCTGTTTTTATCGAACTAAAAACCGCTCTAAGCAGCTCTGCGGCCGGAATCGAGTATAACTTCAGCCATCGTGAAATCGCGTTTAATCGCCAGATTGTTGAGATAGCCGATCGGATCGTCAGCATTAAACACCGAGCCGTCAAACAAGCTGAGAGAACCGCGAGTGTAATTAATATCAGCCATCCCCAGCTCTCGCGCCGCCGTGCTGAACGCACCGACTCGCACCACCCGTTCCAGAATTTCCACCCAGTTGCGCGGGAACACAGTATCGCCCCAGCGCGCCATCTGCACCATGTGCCAGAGTTGTTCGGTGCGGCTCGGGCGATTCACCCCCTCTCCAGAAAACAAGTGGTGGGCGTATTCCCGCATCGGAGTATCGAGGTTGCAAGCAACAGATTTCGGGTCGCCTAGTTGGATGTAATTCTTGTCGGTGGCGACGTACTCCCTTCCCGCGACAATTTCCGAAACCTCCGCGGCGTGATTTGGATCGGCGCAATAGTTGCAAGCTTCCAGCAAAGCTTTGACTAGAGCAATGTGAGTGTTGGGATAAGCATTGGCCCAGTCTTCCCGAACTCCGAGAATTTTCGCGGGGTGTCCGGGCCACAGTTCCAAATCTGTCGCCACCGTAAAGCCGACTCCTTCCATCGATGCCCGCAAGTTCCAAGGTTCGCCGACGCAGAAACCGTCAATAGTGCCGCCCTGCAAGTCAACGATCATCTGAGCCGGTGGGATATTTTTCAGCACCACATCGCGATCCGGGTCAATGCCGCCGGAAGCCAGCCAGTAACGCAGCAGCAGGTTGTGCATCGAAGAAGGGTGAACGATGCCCATACGGTGCGTTTGCGCGGGCGTTCTCTGGAGCATTTTTTTAAAGTCTGCCAGAGTGTAGATCCCTTGGTCGTAAAAGCGCCTCGCGAGGGTAATTCCGTTGCCGTTGCGGCTCATGGTGAGGGCTGTAACCGTCGGAATCGGCTTCTCTTGGTGGCCCCCCAAGCTCAACCACACCGCCATCCCAGAGGGCATTTGAGCTGCGTCTAAGTAACCTGCGGCGATGCCGTCTACGATGCCGCGCCAGCTTGTTTCCCGCACGAGGTGGACTTCATCGAGGCCGTGCTTGGCAAAAAAGCCTTTTTCTTTGGCGACAGCGAGGGGAGCGCAGGCTGCCAGCGGAATAAAGCCGAGTTCGAGGTTGACTTTTTCCAGGCCGTGGCGGGCGATCGCGGGTACTTTCCGCGCCCGCAGTTTTTTGACGCGCTTCTGCTGGTTGAGGAAGTAAATCATTTCGCTACGCAGAGCGTAGTAGCTGGGGTGTGAGACGACTTCCATGCGCTGGCGGGGGCGGGGGATGTCTACTTCGAGAATGCCGCCAATCTTCGATTCTGGGCCGTTGGTGAGCATGACGATGCGATCGCTCAGCAATACTGCCTCATCCACATCGTGAGTCACCATCAGGGCGCTGATTTCGTACTCTTGGCAAATTTCCATCAACTTTTCTTGCAAGTTGCCGCGAGTCAAAGCATCCAAAGCGCCGAAGGGTTCGTCTAAGAGTAACAGTTTGGGGCGCAGGGCCAGAGCACGGGCGATCGCCACGCGCTGTTTTTGTCCGCCCGACAGCAGTGCCGGTTGCTTCTCGGCGTGGGGCGTCAAGCCCACCATATCGATGTGTTTTTGAATGATTTCGAGGCGTTCCGCTTTGGGTAAGCCGCTCATTACCGAGTCTACGGCTAGAGTAATGTTTTCTCTAACCGTCCGCCAAGGTAGCAGGGAATAGTTTTGGAATACTACCATGCGATCGGGGCCTGGCTGGGTGATTCTTTGCCCGTCAATTGTCACCAATCCGGATGTCGGCAAATCCAAACCTGCCACCATATTGAGCAGCGTTGATTTGCCGCAGCCGGAGTGTCCAATTAATGAGATAAATTCGCCTTTTTTAATTTCCAGATCGATGCCTTTGAGGGCTATGTATGTGCCACCGTCTGATAAATTAAAAACTTTTTCGACTTGTTCTACTGCAATCAAAACAGACATGATTTTCTTGCCTTTTTTGTAGGTTTGTTATTTCGATAGATAATGTCGCTTTTATTCAAATCTAGATCCCCCTAAATCCCCCTTAATAAGGGGGACTTTGACTACACTCTTGTCCCCCCCTTATTAAGGGGGGTTAGGGGGGATCGAGACTTGGATACAAACAAGAGAGACGGTCGGTTTTACGCGCTTGTTGTCACGCCTTGGGTACAGCCTGGGAACGAGTAACTCACAAATCAAAACTACTTTCCTTGAGGGGGAGCAATCTTTTGCTGCAACCAAGCCATCATGCGATCGAGCAACAAACCAACAGCCCCAATGTAGAACACCGCTAACAGAATTTCGCTGATGTAGTTTTGCTGGTAAGCATTCCAAATAAAGAAGCCGATACCCGTAATCCCCGACATCACGATTTCCGCAGCAATAATCGCCAGCCAAGCCAAACCGATCGCAATTCTCAATCCTGTGAAGATATAAGGAAGCGCCGACGGAAACAAAATATTCATGTAATATTCCTGACGAGAAAGTTGCAGCACTTTCGCCACGTTGTTGTAATCGTCGGGAATTTGGCGAACACCTTCAGCCGTGTTGATTAAAATCGGCCAAACTGAAGTGATAAAAATCACGAACAAAGCAGCAGGTTCGTTTTGTTGCAGTGCAGCTAGGGCAATGGGCACCCAAGCCAGAGGCGCTACCATCCGCAAAAACTGAAAAATTGGGTCTAAAGCCTTGTTCAGAAGCGGATTTGTACCTACCAAAACACCCCCAGCAATTCCCACAGCAGCGGCTAGAGTGTAGCCTTTTGCCACCCGTTCCAAGCTAGCCAAAGTCTGCCAAAATAAGCCGACTCCGTAGGTTTTGGAGTTCATAAAAGGATACATCAACAATATCCGCGTCCGTTCGTCAGTCCAAACGCTGAGCGGTCCGGGCAATTTGATAATTCCCAAACTCGACAGGAATTGCCAAACTAGCAGAAATCCAATTACTCCCAAAATTGGCGGCAAGATATTCGGGGAATTCTTCTTCCAAAACTCGCCCAATGATCCTTTGGCATCGACTCCGCCTCTCCGATTTGTGCTGACAGCCATCTTGTTAATCTCCTATGTTTATGCTGTTTTGTCCGAGACTCAATTATGCCAAGCTAAGACCCCATCAAACTTTTTTGATTGCCAAACTCTTAAGGTAAGCTTCGGGATTTTCCGGGTTAAATTCTTTGCCGTCAAAGAACTTCTCAATGCCGCGAGACGTACTTTTCGGAATGTCAGCATCAGCAACTCCTGCTAATTTAGCTGCTTTCTTCCAGATATCTTCGCGGTTGACTTTATCGATGAGTGTCTTTTTATCTGCCAAGGTTGTTGTCGGCAGGAAACCCCAGCGCACGCTTTCGGTTAAGAACCACAAATCGTGACTCTTGTAGGGATAGGAAACGTTGCCGATGTCGTCTTTCCAGTACAGCGGACTACTCTTGAAGTCGTTGATGTCTGGTTTGCCGTCGCCCATGACATACTTGCCTTCATAGGGAGGCGTCAAAATCGTGGGAGATACGTCAAAGAAGTTTCTTCCAGAAACAATGGCGACTAATTCGGCTCGATGTTCGGGCTTGTCGCACCACTGCTGTGCCTCAATTAGTCCTGCGAGTAAGGCTTCGGTGGCTTTCGGGTGTTTGTCTACCCAGTCGCTGCGAATTGCTAGATATTCCTCTGGATGTGCTTTCCAGATTTCGGAGGTGAGGGCGGACATGAAGCCGATGTTTTCTTTGACAATCCGCAGCGGCCAGGGGTCGCCGGTGCTGAAACCGTCCATGCTTCCGGTTTTCATGTTGGCCACGGTTTGGGCGGCCGGTACTGTTAGCAGTTCGACATCTGTATCGGGATTGATGCCGTTAGCTGCCAGCCAGTACCGAATCCACAAGTCTTGGTTGACTTTGGGGAAGGTGTAGGCTGCTTTGAAGGGAGTACCTGCTTGTTTGAGGCCTTTGATGTAGTCTTGGGCTGCTTGATCTAGTTTAAGTCCGATGCCTTTACCTTGGTGTTTGGCTGCGATCGCAATTCCATTTCCATGGGTGTTCAACTGGGCTAGAACATACATGGGGATTTGGACGCTGTTTTTGGTAATCAGGCCTTTACTTATTAGATAAGGCATCGGCATTTGCCACTGGCCGCCGTCAATGCCGCCGCCGGCCGATCCGATTTCTACGTTATCTCTTGCCGAACCCCAGTTTGCTTGCTTGGCAATCGTGACTTCGGTCATGCCGTATTTGGCAAAAAAGCCTTTTTCTTGGGCAATGATTAAAGGTGCTGCTTCGACGATCGGGATATATCCCAATGTGATTTTAGTGCTTTCAATTCCTTCGACTCTTTTCTCGTTGGCAACAGCCACTACTGAGGTAGCTGCGGGTATCGCGCCGTCAGCGCCGGCAGTTGCACCGGGTTCTGGGGGATTTCCCAAACAACCTTTCAGCAGTATTGAACCCAGTGCAGATGCACCTGCTTTGAGGATAAATTTACGCCGAGAAAGCGCGGAAAATTCATCTGAAAATCTTGTCATAGTCTAGCCTCGCTGCAATTCATAATCTTCTGTAACAACATTCACTGAAGGTTATCAACGCGCTTTTTTGCTGTTCGCTAATTGGGTTTAGCTAACTGTTTTGAGCGCAGGTGGGCAGGAGGGAGCAAAAGATTTATTGCTAGCATAAGTCTTTAAACTACCCTGCTGATTTGACTTATTTGATTAATATCGATATTTCGATCGGCCCAGTTGTGTGAACTCACTTTTTGCGAGCCGCACGTTTCCTTGACTTGATAATTAACTGTACCGTACTCTTCCGGAAATTATAAAACAATTATTAAATTTGAATGATAAGCAAATCTTTTCGGATGACCGTATCGATAAGGAAGCGTTGGGAAGGGCGATCGGGTTTGCTTATCAAAACTGGTTCAAACCAAGACTGGCAGGGTAAGGGTTGTAGCGAATGGCGATCGGGGGGCCTTCTAATCTATTGTCAATAAGCCGCAAGCATCTGAGCCACCGTACATTTAGTTTATTAATATATGTCTACTTTTTTAAGGTGGCGGTTAATTGTAGTCTACAATACAGAAATATTTTTTTGTTACGGTATTGCAGTTGCTTGAATTTCTAACCATTCTGCTTTACTTTCAATTAAACCGCTCTGGTTGGGAGGATTGCGTTCCATATAAATACTTACTAACTCCTCAAGAAAAGTATCGTAAATGTCTGGAGGTATTCTAGTACTCAAAGAAAACCAAACTTTTTCAACTTGTTGCTTTATTTCTATTTTACTATTATTATTTTTTAAGGGATAGGAATAAATTTCTACGCAATTTGTACTAAATCCCACAGCTTTTAACATTTCTCTATATTCTGCAGGCGAATAAAACTGATAACTAAGATTATTTAATTCTTTCCATTTACTATCCAGGAGTAATTCTTGCAACACAAAATGAAAAGACTTGTTAGAGCCTTCACCTAAAAACGATAGTAAAATTTTCCCTGAAGGCTTGAGCGCTTCTTTAAACCTTGTCAGCACGGGGATATGATTGTGGATATAATGAAGAGCTCCACAAGAAACAATCACGTCAAATGAATTTTCAAATTCAAGGCTTCTCACATCGCCTACTTGAAATTCTAAATTCGGGTGATTTTGGCGATCGAACTTATTTTTAGCAAACTCTATAACTTCCGGAAAAATATCACTACCAATAACATAACCTTGGGGCAATAATTTGGAAATTTCTGCCGTTATTCTCCCGTCTCCACATCCTACGTCTAGAATTCTTTCGTCACCTCGCAATTGGAGTTGTGATATTAAATCGTTCATGCGAAGATGAAAGGGAAAAGGGTTATTGTAATAAGAGTCTATAGAAGATGAATACATAGCTACAAAATATATATTAATTGCAGATTAATCAGTAACTTTCAACGAACGATTTAAGTTGTACCACACCTACTGCATTAATGCACAGAGTTTTAACATTTCGTCATAAAGGTGAGTTAACACACCTCCCAGTGGGTATATAGGTATTGCCGGGATACGGATATAGTTGGCGAATTTCCAACAGTCAAATCATCATCTTTTCTTTTTTTAGCAGCTTTAGAAGCAGCCGCTACCGATGGAGTAGCCGGGGCAACAACAGAGACTCTGTACTCTGAAGAGGAAGCTAACTCTTCATCCTCAGACAACAAGGGGGCTCCAGCTTTCTTCAAAGGCTATTCCACATAATAACAATAGTCTGGAGAGTTTTTAAGCAGCGAAAGTACCATAGGACAGGAGTAAAGGAAGGTTAGGGCGACAGTCATGGACTGTTAACAAAGTTCATGTGACTCAAATCATGGATGTCAATTTTCCCATCATCAAGCAGATTCCAGGTTTATGAAGGACACTGCGCGATCGATCTATCCCCGCCCTAGGGACACGGCGAAAGCCTTTGTCCCTACTCATTTGTGACAAGTTAAGAAAAAGTGCAAATTGTCAAGGGGGTAAATCAAGCAAGGTAAAATAGGCTGAAACATCTATAGGGCAAGCAGTTGAGCCCTAGTTGAACCAGTTATGATTCGCAAAAAAAGAATCAACCGAGACCATGCAAAGAAAAAAAATAGTCCCCAAATAGAAAATGAAGCGATTGCGAATCACCTGGAAGATTTATTAATTCTAGCAATGGCTGCCCAAAAAAGTTTTTATCGCCAACTAAATTTAAGAGATAGGATTCTGACACTACCATTAATGATGGCAGCAATATTAAGTCTTTTATGGCGAAATGTAGCAGGAGTAACAGAATTAACTAGATTATTAAATAGAGAAGGATTTTTATGGTGTGAGCCGTCTGAAATTAGTCAACAAGCATTATCACAAAGATTTTTAACTTTTCCCGCAATTTTATTTGAAAAAGTATTTAAAGAATTACTGCCTCATTTTCGTCGGGAATGGTTGATGAGAAAATCAAGACCACTACCGGATAGCGTACAATTTGCCTTAAAAAACTTTGAAAATATCTGGATAGCTGACGGGTCAACATTAGAAGCATTATTTAAGAAGCTACAAAGTTTATCAGATGTGCCGATTGGTCAATTAGCCGGAAAAATGGGAGTAATCATCGACCTAGTAACTCATCTTCCCGAAGAAATTTGGTTTGGGGAAAATCCGAAACAAGCAGATACTAATTGGGAGGAAGATTTACTAAAAACAGTTAAGCCGAAAACCTTACTATTATTGGAATTAGGCTTCTCTAACTTCGCGTTTTGGTCAAAACTCATCGATCGAGAAATTGGATTTATCACTCGAATAAAGAAAGGTGCATCCGATCAAATAGAGCGGGTATTAACCAATACTTAGGATGTCAAAGACCAGATAATTAAAATAGGTTCAGGCACAAAAAAGACACCAGCTTTGACTATAAGAGTAGTACAGATTCGCTCCAAAACTTCGGGAGCATCCCGGTTTTGCAGAGAGCAACGAGAGTGCCAGCATTGCCACGCATCAAACCGATAGGAGATCATTCAGGTAGGCGCATCGCAATTTAAGCATTTGATTAACGTTTTCGCTCAACCACTGCGCTCCTGATATTTTCAATCTTCTGCCAATCTGTTTAACGGCTGATTCGACAGCTCCCGAACCAATCGAACAAACGTTTTCTCTTGATAACCATTGGTAGTTCACTATTCGATGTCGATGCTTTTGAAGATAGATACAAAAATTTTTTGCTGGTTGACGGCGGCAAGATTTAAACAAATTAATGGTTTCATCTACACGTCCCTGCCACAAAAATTATCGAGCTACCGCCAGCCGCTTCAAAGAGCCACCTACTTTATGCAAATTCTCTATTAAATGATACCAGTCTAATATTTCTCGTCGCCGTGGGCTAGGGATTTAACTGACCTATAATGTTCCAAATTCCCTCATGGCCGTCTCCTAAACAGGTTAGTAGGGGAGCTAAAGGCTGACGGTTAACATAATCAATTAATGCTTGATTATTTTGAAAATATGCGCCATAAAAACTCGGGTGAAGCCGGACGGCTTTATAGTCAAGCCAGTGACAACCTTCTCCCCGAGCGCCTCTAACACGGACTTTTCCTCCATCTATGCTAGCTTCCCGGACGTATGACACTTCTGTGGGTTCGCTCCATTCTTGCTTTTCTACCAATCTGTGTAAACAAGTATGACCGAGCTTTACTCCGGTTTGTACTTCAATTTCTTGAGAAGCTTTTTGAAAAGATAAATTAGCCGTCAGTCGCAGACAGCATTTTTCAAATCAGGGACTTAACCGAGTAGATTTTTTGACCGCCAATTTCTCAGCTTGTTTTTCTGTAATTGTTAACTCCCCTAGACAGCTCTTTACGGTTCGGGGCCGTCCCATTTCTGTTCCGGTTGCCTGTTTGATAAAAAAAAACCTATTTGCGGCCCGATTAGATCTAACCATTGTTATCTCAGGTGCTTTTCAATGGTTTCGAGGTTTTCGAGTGCAGTGAGGGGCGTGTTTTTGTAGAAGATATCTGCGATTTCTTTTCTCACAGGCTTTTAAACGCTCCTGCTCTTCTGGTGTCATAGCTATTCCTCGCTTAGTGGCAATTGTTTGAGGATTGCATCTTACCACTTTTCCCCATTTTTAAAATTTGTCAACCCCTAAAAAATCACTAATTGACTCTTCAGAAAACTTGGTTTTTTCTAGTGTTTGTTTTGCCAAAACCTCTAATTATACCATTTTGGTGAGAAGTTACAAAATCGGGATGTTCGCGATGAATTTTCTCGCTTCACTGGCCGGAAAGCCAGTTCATAAAAGGATGATTGAGAATGGTGCAACATCTCAGTTATCAAAAACTGTCGGAATTGTGGTTATTAGCGATTTCCTGAAAGCCCATTCCCGCGTGCGACTGAATACTAGATATTTTATCGTACTCACCCAACTTAAAGTTGATAGAAAGCTTGTAAAAATTTGTCAAAACAAAGTGTCTCTACTCAAAGGATTAGGCAGATTGTTTGGGGTTTGATACCGCAAAATCGGACTCGATCGCGACAAGTCCTAGGACTCATAAACAAGATTTAGATTCTATTGTGACTTTAAAGTTTGAGAGATTTAACTCAGATCGGTAGACGACAAAAAGCACTCTGCTGCGAAAGCACTTTCTTTGACCGTGCTGATTATAGTCTGACCTTAACCCTCGGAGTGTAGCAATACTAACTAATTGATGCCGGAGCGATCGCACAACTGACAACATGAAGAACACCCAAATCTTCAAAGGATCTGAGACAAAATTTTAGATAAAAAAAGCCCAGCTCGCTCTTTCCCTCGCAAACCAAAAGATTCTTGAGATGGACAACAGCTTAAGAGCGAGTTTAGGGGATCGATCGTGCATCTAACTAATAAGTTTTGTGCAAAACCCGGCCTGTACTCGGAGAATTATCACTTTTGCACCTGCATGACAGCCAAAAAGATTGTGCTAGAATCCATCAATAAGTAGTCGTAGGTTGGGCACAGACCGAGAAGAGCAATCTTCTTGCAGTCTAGGGGAGGTTGTAGGTCAGCCACCATTTGGGTCTTCCCAGTTGAAAGCCACCCTGCAACATGAGCCTGGAATCTGCAACCGCAGCCGAGTGCGGCAGATCGGTTGGGAGTGTCGCGCTAGAATAAGCAGTACGAGTAGGGACAGGGCAATGCCGTGTCCCTACGAGAACAAAAACGCTCGTTGTGCGAGCGTGACCTCGAAACGGGCACATAGCAGCAGGTGATGGGAATAAATCATGTTTGAACGCTTCACAGAAAAAGCAATAAAAGTAATCATGTTGGCCCAGGAAGAAGCTCGCCGCCTGGGTCACAACTTCGTAGGGACAGAACAGATCCTCCTGGGTCTGATCGGAGAAGGAACCGGGGTTGCAGCTAAAGTCCTCAAATCAATGGGGGTCAACCTCAAAGATGCTCGGATTGAAGTGGAAAAAATAATCGGCCGCGGCTCTGGTTTCGTAGCAGTCGAAATTCCGTTCACTCCCCGCGCCAAGAGGGTTCTAGAACTATCCCTAGAAGAAGCTCGTCAACTCGGACACAACTATATCGGCACCGAACACCTGCTGCTAGGCCTGATCCGCGAAGGTGAAGGAGTAGCGGCCAGAGTCTTAGAAAACCTGGGAGTAGACTTGTCGAAAGTCCGCACCCAAGTGATTCGGATGCTGGGAGAAACCGCAGAAGTCGCAGCCACTGGTGGCGGTGCCCGCACCAAAACCCCAACCCTCGATGAGTTCGGCGCCAACCTCACTCAAATGGCGGTCGATGGCAAACTAGACCCAGTAGTCGGACGCCAAAAAGAAATCGAACGGGTAATTCAAATCCTCGGTCGCCGCACCAAAAATAACCCGGTGCTCATCGGCGAACCCGGAGTTGGTAAAACCGCGATCGCCGAAGGCCTGGCCCAACGCATCGCTAACAATGACATCCCAGACATCCTGGAAGACAAGCGCGTCGTCACCCTCGACATCGGCTTGCTCGTCGCCGGTACCAAATACCGGGGCGAATTTGAAGAACGCCTCAAAAAAATCATGGACGAAATCCGCACTGCGGGTAACGTGATTTTGGTGATTGACGAAGTGCACACTTTGATCGGTGCAGGTGCTGCTGAAGGGGCGATCGACGCAGCCAACATCCTCAAGCCGGCTCTGGCAAGAGGCGAACTCCAGTGTATCGGCGCTACCACCCTTGACGAGTACCGCAAGCACATCGAGCGCGACGCAGCCTTAGAGCGGCGCTTCCAGCCCGTCATGGTAGGCGAACCTACCGTTGACGAGACGATCGAGATTCTCTTCGGTCTGCGGGAACGCTACGAACAGCACCACAAGCTGAAAATTTTGGACACGGCCCTCGAAGCTGCCGCCAAACTCTCACATCGGTACATCTCCGACCGCTTCCTCCCAGACAAAGCAATTGACTTGGTAGACGAAGCTGGTTCCAGAGTTCGCCTGATCAACTCCCAACTGCCCCCCGCAGCCAAAGAACTTGACAAAGAACTGCGCCAAGTCCTCAAAGATAAAGACGAAGCGGTGCGTTCTCAAGACTTTGACAAAGCCGGCGAATTGCGCGATCGAGAAATGACGATCAAAGCCGAAATTCGCGCTATTTCCCAAGCCAAAAAAACCGACTCGGCCCGCACCGGCGAAACCGACCCATCGCCAGTAGTCACCGAAGAAGACATCGCTCAAATCGTGGCAAGCTGGACGGGCGTCCCGGTCAACAAACTGACCGAATCCGAATCCGAAAAGCTGCTGCACATGGAAGATACCTTGCACCAGCGCTTGATCGGCCAGGAAGAAGCAGTGAAAGCCGTTTCCCGCGCCATCCGCCGCGCTCGCGTCGGCTTGAAAAATCCCAATCGCCCGATCGCCAGTTTCATCTTCTCCGGGCCCACCGGCGTCGGCAAAACCGAACTCACCAAAGCCCTAGCCGGCTACTTCTTCGGTTCCGAAGACGCGATGATTCGGCTGGATATGTCGGAGTACATGGAACGTCACACCGTCTCCAAACTCATCGGTTCCCCTCCGGGCTACGTCGGCTACAACGAAGGCGGCCAACTCACAGAAGCAGTCCGCCGCCGTCCTTACACCGTCGTGCTGTTCGACGAAATCGAAAAAGCCCACCCCGATGTCTTCAATATGCTCCTGCAAATATTGGAAGACGGCCGCTTAACCGATGCCAAAGGTCGCACCGTGGACTTCAAAAACACGCTGCTGATTATGACATCCAACATCGGGTCTAAGGTCATCGCCACAGGCGGCGGCGGTCTCGGCTTCGAGTTCAGCGAAAACCAAACCGATGCCAATTACAACCGTATTCGCTCCTTGGTTAACGAAGAACTCAAAAACTACTTCCGCCCCGAATTCCTCAACCGGCTCGACGAAATTATTGTCTTCCGCCAGTTGAACAGGGAAGAAGTCAAGGAAATCGCCGTCATTATGCTCAAAGAAGTGTTCGGCCGCTTGACAGAACAAGGAATCACGATGGAAGTCACTGAACGGTTCAAAGAACGGCTGATAGAAGAAGGCTACAACCCCAGTTACGGAGCCAGACCCCTGCGCCGCGCCATCATGCGGTTGTTGGAAGACAGCTTGGCTGAGGAAATCCTTTCTGGCCGCATCAAAGACGGCGATACCGCTGTTGTGGATGTGGGCGAGGACGGAATTGTTAAGGTGCTGCAAGGTCAAAAGCGGGAATTGCTGCCTCAAGGCGCTGAGTAAGTGTCAAGGCGAGTGAAGTTTTGAAATAACCAATCTTGCAGCCGGAAACAACTCAAAATCCTCACATAAAAAAAGGTAGAGAATTTTAATTCTCTGCCTTTTTTATGAGTTAAAATCAAGAGAATGCACTACACTTTTCTAAGTATCTTCGTCTCAAAAAACATCAGACCGATCGACTCGGTTTCTGTAGTGGTCGCGCACCCCTGTTCGCCCTTCCGGGTTTCTGAATAGCCAAACAAAGTTTACGTTTAATTAGAGCGAGCTACTTCAATGGCAATTAGATAATTAGCAAGAACTATATAGTGGAGAAATAAATGACATCGGAAAAAAAGAATTTGGGTACAGAAGTAGCAGAAATCCAGGGTGATTCTTCGACTTCGCTCAGCACGAGCACCTGGTGGCAGAAAGCGTGGAAGTCTAGCTTTGAAAATATTCAGATAGTGATTATTGCTTTGGGTTTAGCAATAGTTATTCGAGCGTTGGTCGCAGAACCGCGCTACATACCCTCAGATTCTATGGTACCAACTCTGCACGTGGGCGATCGCGTCGTAGTCGAAAAAATCTCCTACTACCTCGAACCTCCAAAAACTGGCGACATCGTAGTATTTGCCCCGCCCGAAAAGTTGCAAGAACAAGGCTTTACCCAAGACCAAGCATTCATCAAGCGGGTAATTGGCTTACCGGGTCAAACCGTCGCTGTTAAAAAAGGTCTAGTCTACCTCAACGACAAACCAATCGTCGAAAAATATATTGCCGAACCTCCTAAATACCAGTGGGGGCCTTATCGCGTCCCGGAAAATCAATACTTCGTGATGGGAGACAACCGCAACAACAGCAACGACTCCAGCAGGTGGGGATTTTTACCTAAGCAGAATATCATCGGCCGCGCTGTACTGCGGTTTTGGCCTCTAGAACGCATCGGCGAAGTTTGAAGTCATGACTAATAAACATCTCCAGAAAAGCAGGTTGTGGGCAGGCAGGATGCCTAACCCCTACTCCCCAGAAGTTTTTGGAGATGTTTATCAGTCATGAGTCATTAGTCATATCGTTTGCGGTTGCACTTCTTATGATACCGAGGACACCGCGCCGTGCTCGGTGTTTCTACCCGGATTAATTGTAGGGACTTAGGTGCTCGCCGTGTCGAAAGCTCTGGGTAATATTAATTCCGAGGCTACCGGAGTTGATATCATCAGTCATTAGGAAGAGGGAAGTTCGGCAACGAGCAATGTACCGGATGTAAGGGATTTAACGGATAAAGGCTGAGGAAATTGGGAACTGGTAATTGGGCAATTCTCCCACTCTCTCCGTCTCCGAGTTCCCACTCTCCCTCTCCTGTACGGAAATTTCTACATATTCTTGTGCCTTGAGAGGTAGGGACTTACTCCGGCAACTGATAAAATAGTACAAAAAGCAGCGAGATTTCTCGCCTAGATCAAAATTTGTTCAATATTAAAAAATTAGGAAAGCTATGGGATTTTTTGATTCAGAAATTGTTCAGCAAGAAGCCAAGCTGTTGTTTGAAGACTATCAATCTCTAATCAAACTAGGTGGCAATTACGGCAAATTCGATCGCGAAGGCAAGAAAATGTTCATTGCTCAGATGGAATCAATGATGGAGCGCTACCGTATTTTTATGAAGCGCTTCGAGCTGTCTGAGGACTTCATGGCTCAGATGACTGTAGAGCAGTTAAAAACACAGCTCAATCAATTTGGCATCACGCCCCAGCAGATGTTTGAGCAAATGAACTCAACGCTGGAGCGGATGAAAACTGAGCTGGAAAAACAATCCTAAGGTCAACGGTTGACTGACTGATGACTGATAATTAAGGCCGCTCAAAAGCTGAAGCAGGTTTGAAACTTTCTTCAGGAACTCCCTGCAAAGCTTGGCTCATAAAATCGCGCCAGACAGGGGCGACAATAGTACCGCCAGTAGCGCCGTAGCTCATCGGCGTGTAATCGTCGTTGCCCATCCAAACTGCCACCGACAACTGGGGAACGTAGCCCACAAACCAGATATCCCGTTCTGAGGAAGTTGTACCAGTTTTCCCAGCAGCCGGTCGTCCAAGTTGAGCTGCCCTTGCCGTTCCGTTGTAAATTACCCCTTGGAGGGCGCTGTTGACAGATGCCGCAGCCCAGGAATTGAGAACTAATTTGGGTTTGGGCGTATTGTCGAGCAAGACGTTGCCGCTGCTGTCAGTGACTTGCACGATAAACGTGGTGTCAGAATGCCAGCCGTTGTTGGCGAAGGTAGCAAAAGCTCCGGCCATTTCTAAAGGAGTCAGGTCAACTGCACCCAAGGGCAAAGAAACCACTGGTTCCATCGGACTTCTGATGCCGAGCACGCGGCAAATCTCAATTACTTTATTCAATCCGACTTCTTGACCGAGCTTGACGGCGGGAATGTTCAGCGATACTTCCAAAGCTCTGCGGATGCTGACGGCACCGGAGAAGCCGCCGCCGTAGTTTTGAGGGTAGTAGTACCCGTCGCCGTCGCGGTAGCCGACAGGGGAGTCGTAGACAACTGAATCGGGGCTGTATTTCCCGCTAGCAAAGGCAGCGTAGTAGATGAAAGGCTTAAAAGAAGATCCGGGCTGGCGGCGTGCTTGAATGGCGCGGTTGAACTGACTCTTTTTGTAATCGACGCCCCCAACCATTGCTTTGACAAAGTGGGTGCGGGGATCTACTGCGGCTAGGGCAATTTGACCTTGGTCGCGATTGTAAAACAGCCCTTGGTAGTAAAGCCGATCGTGCCACGCTTTGACGGTTTCTTCGGCTATGCGCTGCATTTTGAGGTCGATCGTGGTTTGAACGCGCATTCCTCCCTTGAGCACGGCATCTCGCCCGAAACGCCGTGTCAGCTCTTGGACTACGGCTTGTGTGACGTAAGGAACCTGAGATCCGCCAAAAGAGGTAATTTGGCCTAGCTTAATTTTTTGCCCTCGGGCGGCAGTCTCTTGGGCCGGGGTAATCCATTTGAGTTCCTTCATGCGGTTTAAAACGATTTCCTGCCGCTCTTTTGCCAACTTGTAATTGACGAAAGGACTGTATTCTTCGGGGGCAGAAATTAAGCCGGCCAGCATCGCTGATTCTGAAAGAGTCAAATTATTTGCTGACTTGTTGAAATAGCTTCGAGAAGCTGTCTCTACGCCGTACAAGTTGTGACCTAAGTAGATTTGATTCAGGTACAGTTGCAGAATTTGGTCTTTGTTGAGAATTTGCTCCAAGCGGATAGACATTACCGCTTCAGCTACCTTGCGACTAAATTTTGACTGGGGAGATAGAAACAAGTTTTTGACTAGCTGCATAGTCATAGTGGAACCGCCTTCAACGGTTCTACCTTTTTCTAGGTTGACTATGAGAGCTCGAGCTATCCCGCCGGGGTTGATGCCTTTGTGAGTGAAGAAGTTGCTATCTTCGATCGCCAGAACCGCCCGTTTCAGGTTCGGGGAGATTTTGTCAAGGGGTACGACATCCCGGTTGGCTTCGTCGTGAATGCTGGCTAGGGGCTTGCCGTTGATGTCGTAAATGTGGGTAGTTTCTGTGGGAGAGTAGGTTTGCAAGATGCGAACATCTGGCAAATTGCGGAAGCTGATCGCTAAGCCAACCAGTCCGCCAGCTACTACGGAACTGGCAAGCATTGTCATGCTGAGTATGGTTCCGGCGGTCACTTTACTGACTGACTGAACAAACTCGAATACGGGGGCTGAGTTTTCCGTGTTTTTGCGGACTGCGTTGGTTGACACGTGGATTTCACTTCCTCAATCGATGTGGGGCTTAAGACTTTTAATTTTAGATAGGGGATGGAATAACTGCCA
Source organism: Microcoleus sp. BROC3 (assembly GCF_036702515.1). Lineage (NCBI taxonomy): Bacteria > Bacillati > Cyanobacteriota > Cyanophyceae > Oscillatoriales > Microcoleaceae > Microcoleus > Microcoleus sp. BROC3. Next base: position 49,737 of record NZ_JAUBTQ010000017.1, on the reverse strand, counting down.
CCAGAAATGTTGGCAGGCAAGCTTTGGGATTATGGTAGCTTGTTGACGTACTCCCCGGCATAAATGCACATGGATTCTCAAAGGATGTTACAAGGCAAACTGAAGCCGTGCCTCTCCACCCTTCTTCCTGCTTCGTTGACTCTTAACTAGACTGTTCCCAGTCCCCGCCAGACCGTCTCCACAGGCAATTTGAGCCACGCTGCGTCCCAGCGCAGAGATTCCGCGATTGCGGAGCACTTGTGCGGCCGCTACGTCTCGATGAGTCGTGTAACCGCATTCAGGGCAGGAATGAACTCTGTCCTTTAATTCTTTTTTTCCGCTATGCGTATCGCATTGAGGACAAACTTGCGAGGTGTAGTCTTTGTTCACCCTGTCAAAGTAAACGCCACGCTTCCAACACACCCATTGCAGGATTAAAACAAATTGCCCGAATCCAGCATCTAAGATATGTTTACCCAGCATTCCTTTCGCCCAGACTCGAAAGTCGATATCTTCGACAAACATCATCCCAGCATCTTCACAAAGCGAGTGTGCTAGTTTGAAATGCCAGTCTTTTCGAGTATCGGCAATGCGTTGATGCAATCGTGCAATTTGCCGATTTAATTTGTGCCGATTGCTGGAGCCTTTTTGCTTGTGCTTCAATCTGCGTTGCAGCAATGTCAGCTTGCGGTGCAGCGAATCTAAGAATCGAGGACGTTCAATCAACGCGCCATTGGAGGTGGCAACAAACTTGTCTAGACCTAAATCCAATCCCACGGGATAACCCGATGGTAAAACATCGGGCACATTCACGTCACATTCTAGTATCAATATCACAAAATACCCGGAAGCCTTGCGAACAATCCGAGCTTGTTTAACTAAAAAACCGTCGGGAATCTTGCGTGACTTGACATACTCTAACCACCCCAACTGCGGCAACTTGATTTGATTGTTCTTCAGGAATTGAGCTTTACCCAGTTGGGGGTAAACGAATGACCGAATTTTGTACCGATTTTTGAATCGGGGAAACCCCATTCCCTGGCGCTTCATATCAATGAATGCTGTTTCAAGTTTTCTCAGGACTTGTTGCAGCACTTGGGCGTTAACTGTTTTCAGTTCTGGATACTGCTCTTTGGCAAGTGTTAAAGACTTGGCTCGAGCATTGTAGTTTGGGTAGAGTTCATTAGCTGGAATTATGTACTCAGAGATGATTGAACAAGCATTCACCGCACACTTGCGAGAATTAATCCAGTCTTTGCGCTCACGCAGAGCAAAATTCCACACTTTTCGGCACAAGTCTAGGGTGTGTTCTATTAGCCGAATCTGCTCATTTGTGGGCATTGCTTTGTACTCGTAAGTCAGGGTTAACAGGGTTCAATCACCTCCTTCTACAAAATTGTACATGATCTTGTAGGATTATTTTAAAAGCGGTGACTGGGAGCTTAAAAGCTGCTGCTGCGTTTCATCCCGGCTGGAAAGACCGGGGTTCTCACGGCTTCGCGCTATAGTTATGTTTTTATGCGTCAACCAGTGAGTGTAACTAATTCTGCTGCACTTTGGCAAAATTATGATGGACGATCGCTCCCCGATGATAACTCCTAACCTTTCAGCGCTTTACCGCGGCGTCAGCGAGATTTTTCCGGATCGACCTGATTCTAGCAACCCTGACGAAAATTTAGCCCAACTCCTGGCAAAAGTCGATCGACCTTTGCGCGTCAAACTGGGAATTGACCCGACTGGGAGTGACATTCACTTGGGACACAGCATTTGCGTCCGCAAGCTGCGAGCATTTCAAGATGCCGGTCACACAGCCGTATTGCTCATCGGAGATTTTACCGCAAGAATTGGCGATCCGACAGGGAAATCCGAGATGCGCAGCCAGTTGACGGCCGAACAAGTGGCGGAAAATGCCAAGACTTATTTAGACCAAGTGCGTCCGATTTTAGATTTTGACACACCCGGACGTTTGGAAATTCGCTACAACTCCGAGTGGTTGTCGAAATTGGACTTGGCGAAGATTTTGGAACTGCTGGGGACGATGACGGTGCAGCAGATGCTCGCTAAAGAGGGATTTGATAATCGGATGCAGCAGGAGAATGCGATTTATCTGCATGAGTTTCTGTATCCGCTAATGCAGGGTTACGATTCGGTGGCTTTGGAAGCGGATGTGGAGTTGGGCGGAACCGACCAAAAGTTTAATATTGCGGTGGGACGAGATTTGCAGCGACATTTTGGGATGAAACCGCAGTTTGGTTTGCTGATGCCGATTTTAATCGGGACTGACGGGGTGCAGAAAATGTCGAAGTCTTTGAATAATTATGTCGGTTTGTCGGAAGACCCGCTGACGATGTATTCTAAGTTGGAGAAAATTGCTGATAGTTCGATCGCCCAATATTTTGAACTATTGACAGATTGGCCACTTGATGAATTGCCCGAAAATCCGCGAGAAAAACAGAAACTTTTGGCTGTGGATGTGGTGCGCCAGTATCGCGGTTCGGAAGCGGCGGAACGCGCACAACAAGATGCAATGGCGCTGGTTAAAGGTGCTGCGGGACAAGCTGATGCAGTGCCCGAGTTTTCTTTGGCAAGTGTGCAGTTTCCGGCTAAGTTGTTTTATATTCTGAGTGCTAGCGGGCTTTGTAAAAGCAGCGGTGATGCGCGGAAGTTGATGCAGGGCGGTGGGGTGAAGTTGGAGGGCGATCGGGTTTCTGATGTTAATCTTACTTTTGAATCACCGGCTGATTTATGCGGTAAGGTTTTGCAGGTTGGGAAGAATAAGTTTGTGCGATTGGTGTCTTGAATCTCTTTTTTAACCGCAGATGAATACTGAAGATGAACGCTGATAATCGAATTATTGTTGCTTTGGATGTTTCGAGTCAAGAAGAGGCGATCGCACTTCTGGACAAACTGCCGCAAGTATCTTTCTGGAAAGTTGGTTTGGAACTGTTTGTGAGTTCCGGGCCGGGGATTTTGGAAATTTTAAAACAGCGGGAAAAGCGGATTTTTCTCGATTTGAAGTTTCACGATATCCCGAATACTGTGGCTGGTGCTTGTCGGGCTGCTGCTAAGTATAATGTGGATTTATTGACTATCCATTCTACTTGTGGTAAAGATGCTTTGAAAGCGGCACAGTTGGCTTTGACGGAAGGGGCGGCGGCTGTCGATCGACCGACTCCTAAGTTGATTGCAATTACCCTGTTAACGAGTTTGAATTCGCGACAGTTGGCTTTTGAGTTGAAAATACCTTTGGAGTTGCCGGAATTTGCTTTGCACATGGCATTGTTGGCTAAGGAAACGGGTTTAGCTGGTGCTGTTTGTTCTCCCCAAGAAGTGGAACAGTTAAGAATGAGTTGCGGGGATGATTTTCTGTTAGTTTGTCCCGGTGTGCGTCCGAAATGGGCCGATGGGGGCGATCAAAAACGATCGATGACTCCAAAGGCGGCTTTGAAAGCTGGTGCGAATTATCTGGTGATTGGGCGGCCGATTACTGCTGCGGACGATCCGGTGGCGGCTTTTACCCGTATTTGTGAAGAGTTGGAGTAAGAATAGAAATGTTGTTTTTTACCGCCGATAAAAGCCGATGAACGCCAATAAAATTATATCTGCGTTCATCTGTGTTTATCTGCTGATATCTGCGGTTGCAACTCCGACTTTTGCAGTTAATTTTATGACAAATCATACTAATAGTATCAATGCAAGTCGGTATGGTTTGTTAGTGCGATCGCTCTGTCCGGCTGATTTAGAAACTTTGGTCGATCGCCTGTTGCAAGATTTGCCGAGTTATGCTAATCGCGTAATTGTGCGATCGCACTTTTCTCCTAACAAAAAAACACCGTCCGATTACGCGCTGCCTCAAATAATTTTAGCCGGCCGCCCGGAGTTTGAACCGCTACCTTTAAATTTTGAAGATGCGCTTCCTGAAAATGCCAGTCAAGTTTTCATTACTACTTTGGAACGGCAGTATCGCGGGGAGAAACGAGTAGAGATTCAGCAGTATCACTGGCTATTTTTCACTAAAACGGAGAACGGGTGGGAGTTGGCAAAAATTGTTTCTCGGTTTGGTACTGCGGCGGAGATTCGTCCTTTATTAGGTCAAGATAGTGAAAGCGAAATTGCTGAGGCTATTCGTTTGTGGTTGCGCGATTGTCAGGCAAAAAATAAGTTGTCCCGCAACTAAATTGTATTTTTGGGCGGGCGAGACGCCCACCCCACATGAAATAATTGTGATTGTGCAACAGGCATCTTGCCTGTTCCTGACAGAAAATAATTTTATTGTGGAACAGGCATCTTGCGGGCGGGCGAGACGCCCACCCCACATGAAATAATTGTGATTGTGCAACAGGCATCTTGCCTGTTCCTGACAGAAAAT
>NZ_JAUBTQ010000017.1:3704-45289 GCF_036702515.1 Microcoleus sp. BROC3 | reverse complement strand
AATTTTATTCAGGAACAGGCATCTTGCCTGTTCCTGACAGAGGTATCAGAAAATTCACGAATTTTCGGTTGAGCGATTTACGTGGGTGGGGCGGGTTTACGAGATTATCTGTTTTAGCCAATTATAGTTGGGGAAACCCGCCCATACAAAGCACAACAAAAAATTATTACAATTGCTATTTTAATTCATCCAATTTAGCCTTGATAGCCTGCATATCTTGCCACATAAACCATTTCGGAGTTTCCGGTTCTCGGGAGGGATTTCGCAACAAGTACGACGGGTGAAAAATTGGCATACACAAACGATTTTCCCATTCAATCCATTGACCTCTAATTTTACTAATGGGCCGCTTGTCGCTTAGCAAACCTTTGAGGGCTGTTGCACCGGTTAATAAAATAATTTTGGGGTCTAAGATGCGAATTTGTTCTAGCAAGTAAGGTTTGCAAGCTTCGATTTCTTTTGCTGTTGGAGGGCGGTTGTTGGGAGGGCGACATTTGATGACGTTGGCAATAAATACGTCGGTTTCTGCACTCAATCCCACGGATTCTAAAATCTTATCTAACAGTTTGCCCGATCGCCCGACGAAGGGCAATCCGGTTTCGTCTTCGTTTTGTCCGGGCGCTTCTCCCACAATCAGAATTGAGGCTTGAGGATTGCCGCGCCCGATGACGGCGTGAGTGCGGCTGTTGCCCAATTCGCAGCGGTGACATCGGTTGCAGTGCTCGCCGATTTGTTCCATATTTTGATAAGTGCCGGGAGGAATGGGAATTTTGGCATTTGCTGGTATTGAGTCAGTTTGGAAAGTGGCACTTTGATTGTTGTCAAAAAGGCTGAGTTGCAAGTCGCTGGACATAAATTTTACAATTAGGGAGATTTTTTTGAGTCTAGAGTTTATAGTTTAGATCGGGTTTGGTGATTTGAGTTTGGCTAGAAGCTTGTATGGGATGCTGTCGATCGCACAATCTCAAATTAATACTCGCAATTCTCACATTATTTCGTTGAGCTCGTACAGGCAAAAATATGTTCTCTAACCCGTTTTTTGACGATCGCGCCGATGCTGGCGAAAAACTGGCCGAGGCAGTTCTGGGCGAGCTCGGTAAGTTGAATTTAACGGCACAGGAGGCTGTTAAACCGATTGTTTATGCCTTGCCGCGCGGAGGTTTGCCCGTTGCGGTGCCGATTGCGCGCCGCTTGGGCTGTCCTTTGGATGTGGTTGTCGCCAAGAAAATTACTCGCCCGGATAATTTAGAATTGGCGATCGGGGCTGCAACTGCTGACGGCCACGTTCTCTGGCAAAAGCAAAAGCAGCACAATTTGCGCTTGCAAAAATTAGCACTGCCCGTGGCTCAAAATAATGCTCAATCTCTGCTGGCGGATTTATCTGCGGGACGCCCCAATGTCAGCGCGACAGGGGCTTTGGCGATTGTGGTGGACGATGGCATTGCTACGGGGATGACGATGGCTGCGGCGGCGCTGGCTTTGCAGTCGCAGCAACCTGCGGCTTTGTGGATTTGTGCGCCTGTCGCCCCGGTAGAATTGATGGGATTTTTGGCCCAAATGGGCGATAAGTCGATTATTTTGGAAACCCCAGACCCTTTTTACAGCGTCAGTCGCTTTTACGGGCAATTTCCGCAGGTTGAGACGGCGGAGGCTTTAAGGTGTTTGCAGCAACAAACTGAGTGGCGATCGTAGGTTAAGCTAGAAGGCTAAATCTAAAAGCTCGATCGCTAAAACATGAGACCTTGGCAATATTGGTTGGACACTTTGATTCTGTCTACTCAGCACAATCCGCCTCGCTTTGTTGAGTTGGTGATGTTGACTTTGGCGATGATTTTGCTCGGGCTGTGGAGTCTGACATTGCAGTGGCAGTATTTAGCACTGTCTTTGAGTTATATAATTGGTTCGTCTTTTTCAATTTTGGTGCGGGAATCCCTCGGCCCGCGGCCTCAATTTCAGCTAACTCATCTGACAGCTTTGTTGTTATTAATTATCAGTTTTTATAGTTTTGCTGAACTGATTAGATAGTTAAGGCAGTTGGGATTTGTAGAGGCGGGTTTTACAATCTCATTGCGAAGGTGGTGAAGCAATTGCAGAGCTTATATAGGAATCCTCAGCGGGTTGTGAACTAGATGTTTTTTGAACGAACCGCGAAGACGCGAAGGAAGAGAAGAGAAGAGGGAGAATTCACAAATCATTAGCCATCATCCTACATTCTCGTGGGATTGATGTAAAATTATGCGGTTGCCTGCAGGATCGAAGGCATAGATTTCTAAACCGTGAGCAGCTTTGATGATTTCTCCGGCGGGCGGATAACCTAAAGCCCAAATTCGGGCGATCGCAGTTTCGATATCGCTGACTTCCAAACACAAACTTATGCCTGTTTTTGCTCGATTTGCAAATTCCGATTTGTGGGAGTCTTTGGGTTTGAATATGCCCAGTCTTAAGCCGGAGAGTTGAAATTCAGCATAAGTATTGGGAATGTAGGGGTTCGGTTCAAGGTCTAGAAATTTTGTGTAAAATTTAACGAGAACTTCTTTATCAAGGTCTGCTAAAGTCACTAGGGCGGCGCTGTATTGGAAACTCATATAATAAATTGCTAATTGGAATTAGTGAATGGGGAATTGGTAATATTATAACTTTATATGTATTTAAAATCCTCCAATTCGTCCGACTATTTCGATTTTACCTTGTCGAGATCCTTTGAGAATCACAGCTTCGCCGCTTTGCGGTACAATATCAGTGATAGCGGTAATATTTACTTGATGAGTTACCATAATAATCGCGCCTTTAGTGTTGCGGTTGTCAACAATTAACTTGCGGAGTGTGGCTGTTTGTCTGGCTTCTTTGCTGCTGTCGCTAAAGAACGAGTTCAGTGCTGGGAACGGTTCGACTTTGCCTAAATTTATCAGTTTTGCTGTTTCCAAGCACCGACACCACTGACTCGATAAAACTCTGGCAACTTTGATGTTGCGGTTGCGAAATTCGGCTCCAATTTGCTTGGCTTGGGTTCTTCCTTGTGCTGATAAATTGCGCTGGGTGGAACAGTCGCCCAACTTAAAGTTAGCAGGATCTCCCGTACCTGGGGCGATCGCGTGTCGCATTGCTACCACCAACCCCGTCTCCCCCCGCTGCAACAATTGCCACCCTGCTTGAGTTTGCGCGTTGGTTGCTGCGTCAGAATTTGCAGTTGCAATTATTAAGCCGATCGACAATACTAAAGCTACCAACCCAAAAAAGCCTTTCCAGTTGAGGTAAATCCGCGCCGCCATTGTTCCAGAAGTTAGAAATTATCTTATCATATTCTAATACAACAAATATTGCTCTATGGAACTCACCAATTTTATTGCTCTGTCTGTCATTGTTGCCATCGTGCTGGGGATTGGGTTGGGAACAATGACTTGGGCTTACTTCGGCAAGGGCAGCATTTCTGTACTCTTTAAAGAACCAATTTTAAGTGCGCCTGAATTTCCAGCTACTGACGCAGGGAGCAAAGCTTCGGTTTATTTCCAGCAAGGAATTGAGGCTTATCAGTCGGGAAATTACCGCAAAGCAAAAGATAAATTTACCAGCGCTGTAGAACAATTTTCAACTTTGGCAGAAGCTTACCACAATCGCGGCTTGGCTTTTGCGAATTTGCGATCGGATGATGAAGCTGTTGCCGATTTGCTCCGTGCCAGCGAATTATATCAACAGCAGGGGAATGGATTTGCGATCGACACGATTAAAGAAAATCTTGCCGCCTTGAAGCAGCGCAAATTAGAACGAGAAAAACAAAAAGCACTAGCGACATAAATTATTATGTTCTGCCCGCGTAACTCAGCCAAAACCTTGAATTTTGGTTGGAAAAACCCGGTTTCTTTAAGAGTAGGCAGAAACCGGGTTTTTTTGCAAAATTTTTATTAAAGTTGAAAATCAAGATTTAACATTATCCCGAGTAACTAAATGTTTCTGGCATCTTCTATTTGGTCGATTTTAGAAATCATCATTTCTCGGCTTGATGCCACAACTCGATAATTAGTAATGGGATCGTAAGCTTCCCACTCTTGAGTAACTTCGCTGTCTTCCCATAAAAACCATTCGCGGTAAATTTCGCCGTCATCAATGTCGCCGCACAAGGGAAGCCAATCATCTCCTCCCAAATTATCAAAGTCTCCTCCTACTAAGTCAATCCAAGCTGCAACAATACAAGATTCTATAGCATTATTGTTAACAGCAACGGTGTTAGATTCAATAGAAGTTTCGGGAAAACAAAGTGTGGATTTCATAAGCTGTACCTGAATGTTATGTTATTAATTTATAAAAAAATCCACTACCGCAGTGACAGCAGAATGCCACTATCCCAACCTCCACAGTTCCCACAAGGGAAAAACCTTGACACCAAAAGTGCTCAAATGCCTCTGCTGTAAGACTTGAGAGCGCTTTGAGTCAAGTCGCTAGAGAGGCTAAATTGAGCCAATTTGCCAAGTGGCATAGAAGGAAGCCCGATCGACCAAATATTGCTGGCGACGGATCTCGCGCCTTGAGGAGCGAAGACAGCGCGACTGCCAATTGTATACTGGGTAAGTGGGCGAGTTTCAGTACAGTTTTTGTGATAAAATTAGCAGCAACCAGACTTTCGTACCTACAGCCCGGTTTTGTCAAAAGCTTTCCAACGGTGGTGCGATCGCTCGTTTTGATTTATTGTTAATTTTGCCAAGTCCCGATCGACTGTTAGGGAAAAAAATTATGCAAGCAACCAACCAAGAAAGAATTATCGATCTGACAATCCACTATACAAACGGCAAACAGCAACACTTCCAGTTCATTGCGCCAGAGGGAACAGTAGGAGAGCAAGCAACTTTAGGCACTCGCCTGCACAAAATGTTGACGGCAGACCCGATAATTCTCGAATTGGCAGATAAACTGGTAGTTATCCCAGTTCACAACATACAAAGTATTGAAATATCGCCGATTCCTTCCAAATTGCCAGAGGGTGTCCTTCACCCAATGCGAGAAATCAAGAAATAGCTAAGCTGTTCTGCATCCAAATTCAACTGAAAAGGCGGACAGGATGCTCAGCATACGCAAATTTTTAATAAACAGAAAGGTACAAATTTAAGGCGGAACAAATTATTACAGCTAACAGATTTAAATTACCAAAAAAATTGTTGCTTGCAGTGAAACCAGTTCATAAAAAAAATGCAACCGTAGATAATAACCAACCCTTATAGCATCACGAATTTCCAATCTCAAATCTAAAATATAAAATCTAAAATCGCATGACGATCTCTCACATGAGTGAGGGGAATAATTGCAGGTTTCACAGACTTTAACTTACCGAAAAAAATGCTAGAACTCCACTGCCACACTACTTATTCCGACGGCACTCTCACCCCTGCCGAACTCGTAGCCGCCGCCGCGTCTTCGGGGGTTCGCGCTTTGGCCGTCACCGATCACGATACGATGTCGGGTTGGGATGAAGCCTTCGCCGCCGCTGGTTTGTACGGTATAGAAATCGTGCCAGGACTCGAACTCAGCACCGTTCACAACGGCCGTTCCCTACACATTTTAGGTTTTTATCCCGATGCAAATAAGTTGCGAGTTCCTTTGAACGATCGCCTGGAAGGACGGTTTCGCCGATCGCAAGAAATGGTCGAAAAATTAGCAGCAATGGGATACGCGATCGAACTGCCAAAAACATCTCCAGGAATGGCACCGGGACGGCCTCACATTGCCTCTGCACTTGTAAAAGCAGGTCACGCCAAATCATCGCGGGAAGCATTCGATCGCTGGCTGGGAGATGACGGCCCGGCTTATGTTCATTACGAGAAATTCTCGATCGCCGAAGGCATTGATTTACTGAAGAGTTGCGGCGCAGTACCAGTTTGGGCTCACCCTTATTTATTTCGCGGCGGCGCTGTTGAGGAAGTCTTAAAAGAATTAGTAGATGCGGGTTTAATGGGAGTTGAAGTATACCATCCCAGCCACAGTTCCAGCCAAATCCAAAAGTTGAAAGATTTGTGCCTTCATTACGGTTTGCTGGCAACTGGTGGCAGCGATTATCACGGCCCCGATCCTGAAAGGAAAGCAGCAGATAGCACCCAATTGAATATGCTGCATTTGCCGTTAGAATTACTGGAACCGATTAAAGTTGCTGCGGCGAGTTTGAAATAGTTTGTAGGGGTGTATTTTGCCGACATAGTTCTCGAAAACAGAAATTGTTCGTTTTTTTGGCTGAAGGCAGAAGTCAAGCAGAATATAAATTAATATGAAGTTAAAGGCAATTGCAGGCGAGTTAATTTTACAATTTTAGTAAAGCAACTTGCCAAACGGAGCTTATCATGAGTACAGAAGACAGAGCTAAGGCGATCGGCAAAAATTTAGAAGGCAAAGCTCAGGAAATTTTCGGCAACATCACGGGCAACAAAAAAGACCAGGTTGAAGGCCAAGCCAAACAAGCCGAAGCTGCCGCCCGCCACGCAGCAGAAGATGCTAAAAATGCGGTGAAAAATCTGACAGATCGAGCCAAAAGGTCGATCGACAAATTGTAGAAACTGCAATTAGTGAATTAGTGAAGCGGAGCTTTCGCAGATACCCAGCGATAGCTTCCCTTCCCTGGCCCCGAACATTCCATATAATTAGGGGTGGCTGAATAAATAAAGGAAGTTCAAAAAGAGCTCGATCGCTAATTCCAGCAAGCCGCTAAGTTAAGTTTTTATTGTTGTTAAAATTCTCGAATATAATTTTTTATAATCGCCGAACAGTAGCAAGTTGTTATTGATGAAAATTGACACAAAAAAACCATAATAACCTTCTCAATCGCGCGACAATGTTCATCAATAAAAAAGCAATTGCTTCTTCGGTTTGGGAAGTATTATCAAGTTTTGCCATCACTCGAACGAGAGCAAACCTTCGCTTCGCTTGCCCGAATTTTCGTTCGATTGTCTCGCTTTGCGGTAAATCTGGTCAACATGAACTGATTCTGGATAATTCCCGCTGAAGTGCTTAAAGGCTTCTACTTAAGCTTTTAAGTCTCCCAATTCATTTTTCTTATTGACATAGTATTGTAACCACCTCCGAGACACGCCGGTAAATCGGGCTATTCCAGCCAACGATATCTTTTCTAATAGGAGTTTATCTATAAAATATTTTTTTATTGTGAAAGAAGTTGATGTCTTGGGCCCGCAGACAAACTGGCTAGAATAGTCCTTACATTTAAAGTTTTGCTTGCCACTATGAGTCTAGCCATTTTTTATGACATTTAAAGAAGCGCACTTGGGACAATTTATCAAGAAGGAGGTTAAGACAGTGAAACTAAATGATTATACCCGATGCCGCCTAACTATGCACCACTACCGATGTCTGAAATCTATCCCGTAAATGTACCACTAGATTTTAGATAAAAAAATTACTCTGTCTGCGCTTTTAATGTTAGCGATGAGTTTCTATCTGCTGCAAATTAGAGCAGTTATCTCTTCAGGTGAGGTCCTCGCCAGTTAATTACCAATTCGCCTATTCCCCAATTATTTCATCTCAAAGTGTTCCGCCGAAGTCTCACGCCGAAGTCTAAAATCTCAAATCTAAATTTGTACCTCACTTATTTGATAATTGCTATAGAATTTAACGGATGCAGAAACTCTATGGGTGCGCTTCGGCACACTTGAGGGCCTTAGAAGGCCGTTTTTTTAAGGATTGCAGATTTCGGCGATCGCTTTTTCTTCGGGATGATTAGCAATATAATTGCTCAGCCATTGGCAACTCAGTTTGATTAAATTATCTACATCAAGTTCCAAATTCCAGATCCTTAAAGTAGAATCATCGCTGGCAGAAACAAGAGTTTTCCCGTCGGGACTGATGTTAACGTCATTAACTCGATCGCTATGTCCCTCAAAAGTTTGTAGGGGCCGCGCCTCCAATCCCGTTTGGCCGTCTGCGACATTCCACAGTTTAATTGTGCGATCGAAACTTGCAGATGCGATCGTTTTGCTGTCGGGACTGAAACTAATGCTTTTTACCCAAGTTCCGTGTGCTTGAATAGTTTTGAGTTCGGTGCCTGTTTCTGCATTCCACAATTTAATGGTGCTGTCATCGCAAGCAGATGCTAAAATTTTGCCGTCGGGACTGAAACGGAGGCTGGTAATTCGACTGTTATGCGCTCTCAAAATCCTTCTTGGGGTAGATTCTAAATTGTTTAAAGCCCAGAAATAGATTGTGCGATCGTTCCCTGCGGATGCTAAAGTTTTGCCATCGGGACTAAATGTGACACTTCTAACTCTTTCGAGATGTCCTTTGAAGGTTTTGATTTGGGCACCGCTTTCTAGATGCCACAATTTAACTGTTTTATCGGCTCCTGCTGATGCTAAAATTTTACCGTCGAGACAGAAAACAACGCTGTCAATTCCCCTCTGATGTCCTGAAAGAGTTTTGATTTCGGTGCCAGTTTCTAGGTTCCACAATTTAATAGTTCGATCGCTTCCTGCAGATGCTAAAATTTTGCCGTCAGGGGCGAAACTGACGCTGGTGACGGCACCTCGATGTCCTAGAAAAGTTTTGATTTCGCTGCCGTTTTGTGCATTCCACAATTTAACAGTGCGATCGCTGCTACCGGAGGCAACTTTTTTGCCGTCGGGGGAGAAACTCGCACTGAAAACCTGACGGCGGTGGCTTTCGAGAACTTTCGGTTCGATGGCGGTGAGGTTCCAGAGTCGTACAGTGCGATCGGTACCTGCCGTTGCCAAAGTGCGGCCGTCGGGACTGAAACTAAGGCTGGCAACCCTGCCGCTGTGTCCTTTGAGCGTTTGCGGCTCGATGTTTCCTAACTGCGATAAATTCCACAATTTGACGGTGCCGTCTTCGCTAGCGGTAGCCAGAGTTGGATTCCGGCTGCCTCTGGGACTGAATTTGACGTTCCAGACTTGTTGGCTGTCGGCTTGCAGGGTTTTGAGGAGAGTCAGGTTTTCGACATCCCACAGCTTGACTAAACCGTCTTCGCCAGCGGATGCTAGGGTTTTGCCGTCGTCGGAGAAACTGACACTTCTGACAGCATTTGTATGACCCCTCAGCGTGGCAATTTCCGTTCCGTCTGCTGGATTCCAGAGTTTGACAGTGCGATCGCTACCCGAAGATGCGATCGCTAACCCGTCGGGCGAAAAAGTGACGCTTGTTGCCCAGCCCCTATGCCCGGTAAAGGTTTTGAGCAAAGTGCCGTCTGCTGGATTCCAGAGCTTGACAGTGCCGTCGGAACCCGAAGAGGCGATCGTCAATCCGTCGGGAGCAAAACTGACTCCTCTCACCCAGCCCCTATGCCCGGTAAGGGTTCTACTTTCTGTGCCGTTTTCGAGGTTCCAGAGTTTGATAGTAGCATCGTCGCTAGCAGATGCGATCGTCTTGCCGTCAGGTGAGAAACTGACAGTCCAAATGTTGTCGCGGTGTCCGGTGAGGGTTCTGAGTAAGATGCCGTCTGGGTTCCAGAGTTTGACAGTATCGTCTTCGCTAGCGGATGCGAGGATTTTGCCATCAGGCGAGAATACGACGTTTCTGAGGACAGCTTGGTGGCCTGCAAGTCGATCGCGCTCTCGGATGCTGTAAATTGCTTGTTGGAGGGCGATCGATACTTGCATCTTAGTTTCGGATTTTGCCGGACTCAATGCCTCTAATTTTTTAAGTTTATGTGCTGCAAGCAGTGCTTCGGTGAGTGCTGGAAAAGGGTTTGAGGCTAAAGTTGTCTTTGACGACAAACTTGCGAGGACTATTTTGGTTTCTGCGAGTTCTCGATCGGCTTTAATTACTTGTAATTGTACGGCGATCGCTGCTGCTAAAGATATCCCTAAAATTGTCGAGCCGATCGCAATTATTTTTCTAGCTTGTTTTTTAGCTAACGTTAACTCTGTTTTAGCTTGATGCTGAGCCAGACTTAAAGTTTCATTAGCTTGTGCCAATATTTGACTTTCCTCAGTTTGCAGTGCAAAAGCAAATTCAACTTCTCGCTTTTCCAAATCCTGAGCCGCCGCTAAAAAGCGGTAATCCAGATGGCTTAAACTTTGATATTTTGCCCATTCCAAAGCTTCTTGCAGCGCCTGACCCCGCAGCAGCCGCGAATTATCCTCAAAATTGGCAGCATTCCAAGCATTAAAATTTTCCGAATAAGGTCGCAGCTTTCCTAACTGTTTTTCCACCCATTCAAGATTGAAAACTTCGGCATAGATTCGGTTATAAACTTTTAATTTTCCCTGCTGTTGCACCACTAAACCTGACAGTCGCAATTCCGTTTGTTCGGGACTGCCATCAGCAAGAACCCCCCCCTGCCCCCCCTTAGCAAGGGGGGGAGCAAGAGTGGCTATTTCTTGCTTTCCCAGGGGTGAAATAGCCGCATTTAGCCCCGCACTACTCAGAGATAAATCAGCATTTAGCCCCCCCTTAGCAAGGGGGGTATCAAGAGTGGTTATTGCTTCATTTCCAAGGGGTGAAGCAGCAGCATTTAGCCCCGCACTACTCAGAGATAAATCAGCATTTAGCCCCCCCTTAGCAAGGGGGGGTTGGGGGGGGTTAGCGGATTGCAAAACCTGCTGGTAAAGCCCCAATAACTGCCCCGCTTTTTGCTGATTTCTCAAAAGGCGATCGCGAATAGTTTTCAAATGTTCAGGCTCATCCTGAGACTCCCAATTCTCCACAATCTGCAACTTCACCAACCCCTCAACTCCCTCATCCTGTGTGGAACAGGCATCCTGCCTGTCTGTGGTGGAACAGGCATCCTGCCTGTCTGTGGTGGAACAGGCATCCTGCCTGTCTTTCTCAGCGCCCTCAGCGTCTCTGCAGTTAACTTTCTTCAACTCCTTTTCCAGCATTAACTTGCACAGCTTTTGGGTCAAAAAAGGTTGTCCCCCCGTCCAATCCAAAATATCTGCGATCGCACTTTCAGGATTGCCAACTTGCCCCTGCCAACCATTAATTAAAGGCTGCACTTCATCAATCTGAAAACCGCCTAAATTTATCGCCTTACCAATATTAAAAGGAGTTTGAGTTTTATCCGCAATCAAATCCGAAGGCGTCGCCACCCCCAACAGCGCAAAAGTCAAACGTCGATATAGAGGCTTGTCAACTCTTTGGTTGTAAAACCAGCGAATTAGAGCAAAAAACTCATCTGTAGAAAAGTTCATGCTCAACACTCTATCTATCTCGTCAATAAAAATAACAATACTTGCTTCTATTTCAACTAAAACAACTTCTTCAATAAACAAGCTAAACCGCTGGACGGGCGATAACAAATCCCGGCGTTCGCGCCACCAATTCCGCCAATTAATTTTATTGCCTAGCTGACAGCTACTCACCAAAGAATTGACAATCCCTGCATACCACTTTTCGGGAGTTACATCTTCCTTGCCAATCCCAGTTAAATCGATAAAAGCGCACACAGTACCTTCAGCTTGCAATTTTTGCATAGCCCGCACCCGCAAACTAGATTTGCCCATTTGCCGCGAATTCAAAACGTAACAAAACTCACCCGCTTTCAAATTTTCGTAAAAGTCCCAGTCTGCTTGGCGCGTCACGTAACTCGACGCATCTGCGGGGAGACTCCCGCCAATCTGATATTCATCACTAACTGGAGATTCTTTTATCATTGCCTGCACCAAAATCTAGATTGGATTGTACGATCGCAAACCTGACTATGTAGAGATTTACCAAAAAACCTGATTTTTGCTGATTTTGATGATGCTTTGTCAGGCTGCACCTGATTTTTTCCGATAAATTCCCAGTGTTCAGCTATTTATCAGTTCCTATAATACCTGATTTTATCACCATTGCAGTTCGAGAGTTTTACGAAGAAACTGATAACAGAAAGCGAAAGGTGCAGCAAACAAATACAAACACTTAGCGCTTTGACAAACTCAGAATACATTCATAAATAGGATTACTACCATGACAGAACTTAGAACGATTGCCGATGCTAACATTCCTACATTCGGTTTAATTGAAGACTTGACCGATGTTCCCCGGAAAGAAGACCCTGATTCAGGTAATCCGAATCCTAAGCCTAATAAATTCGGTTTGATTGAAGACTTAACTGATGTTCCCCGCACGGAAGACCCCGATGCAGGTAAACCGCCGAATCCCAATCACAATAAATTCGGTGCTTTTGAAGACTTGACCGATCGTCCTCGGGAAGAAGATGATTCTACTAACCGTTTGTTCGGCAGCATCGATAAAATCAGTGGCTTACCCAATGACAACATAACGGGAACGCCAGGAAATGACTACCTAGTAGGAAAGCATTACACGGACGATGCCATCTTTGGCGGTGGCGGTGCAGATACACTCAAAGGCCTTGACGGTGACGACTTCCTATTTGGCGGTACTGGCAATGATAAAGTCTATGGCGGTGGCGATTCCGATTGGCTAGAAGGCAATAGCGGGAATGACATTCTCATCGGTCACAGCAATAATGACGGAGGATACGATTATTATGAAGTCGATACCTTAATTGGCGGTTCCGGAGCCGATACATTCTCGTTAGTTATCGACGGCCCAGAATTTGAAGTTCCTTATTTAGATGGTCTAGGCGAGCACGCTTATGCAATTATTCGGGACTTTAAGAAAGCCGATGGAGATGCAATTTTGATGGTCGGTCAAAAGCAAGACTACGAATTTGTATCGGGCTACTACGATTACGGCAATGACTCTCTGAAAGACACGAAAATATTTTATCAAGGTGACATGATTGCCGTAGTTTCAGACACAATGGCTGCGGATTTAACCCTCTCCTTTGTGTAATTTTATCCGTAGGCTGGGCATTACCCGCTATTTAACTGGTTCCCAGACTCAGCCTGGGAACCGATGTCCAGAGGCTCTGCCTCGCTGCTGCCTCGAAGAGTTTCCATGAAAATTGGAGGCAGATCCGGAGGCTCTGCCTTACCGGGCAGAGCCTGGTAACGAATGGAATTTTCTTCAACCTAAAACACGGTAGAAATACTCGCGGTACAAATTGCAGCGCGGCATTACATAATTGTTTTGCCGCCGCACAAGTCCCATACTGTGCAATTTGTAAATTTGCATTGAATCTAATTCAACTGGTTCCGGGGAATTAACAACTTTTTTCAAAGCCAAAGCTAATTCGGTATTGTGTTGCAAAATTTCCCAATGCTTGCGCAAATGACTGCTGTAAATTCCAGATTCTGATGCCGCATTTTCTAATAGCTGAGTTAATGATATTTTGCCACAACTAATCTCATACATTGCCAATCTTACTAAATAAGGATGTCCGCCGATCGCACTTATTAACTCTCCCAACTGCCCCTGATCCCATTCCAAGCCGTGCAGCCGAGCTAAATCGTGAATTTGCTGGCTCTCAAACTCCAGCAACTCAACGGGAACCCCCGCATTAAACGGAGATTGATTCATGTCCAAAGGAATATAAACTTCCGTAGAATGCGCCATTACCAACCGCAGTTTTTTCCAGATATCCGAAATCTTGGCTTTTTCGTGCCAGCTTCGCAGCATCCCCAGAAAATCTTCAACTACTTCGGTGTAGGGAAATATGCGATCGACTTCATCCCACCCCAAAACCAGAGGCCCTTCTGTTTCTGCCAGCAAATACTCTTCAAAGTAAACAGTACAGTTATCGTTGCTGCCCAAAATATCCGTATCCCAATACTCGTTTAACTTGTTTTCTAACTTTAACTGTCGGCTTACCATCAAGCACAGCCAGCGCAGAAATTTATCCAGATTTGTTAATATTCCTCGGTCGGCGGCGCTCAAATCGAGATAAACTGCGTGATAGTTTTCCCGAACAGCGCCAGCTAAAATTCGGTTCATCAGTGAAGTTTTGCCCATCATCTCCGGTGCTTTAATCCGAATCAGCGAACCGGGTTTCACAACTGTCTCGCAGCACAAAGATTCAATGTTGCAACGCTCCACATAAAAAGGAGAATCTAATGATACCGAGCCTTCGGGAAACTGCAAATTTGCCGCAGTCAGCGGTTGTAAGAGCAGGTTGGTGCTAATATATTGAGTTGACTCTTGCGATGCAAATCTCCTCAGAGCTTCTTTAAAATTTTTCTTCGTAATTTTTTCTGCTAAGGCTTCTGAAAGCTTGTGCCACAATTTATTGCCGACATCTTTGTTGAGGTATTCAGCACTGTAGCCGTAAGTTTTGGCGATTTCATCGTAACTTTTGCCTTCCCAGGAACCTTGAAGGACTTTCATTTCGATGTCGCTGAGATGTTTGCCGGTGTTTTGAGCAAAAATGCGATCGGCAGATTCTTTGGTTTTGCTCCAAGAGAATTCTAATTCTGAGTTCATGGGATCGACGGGTAAGTACCCATATACGTAAGTATGCAGATGCTTGCAAGAGAGCAGTTGTTCCTGCATTGGAAAGTTACCCTGACTTTTCCCTATTTTAACCTAATTTTTTACTGTCAATCACTGCTGCAAGGCATTTTGTTGGTTAAACGCCTGATTTTATTCCCCTTGTCGGTTTTGCTCTTAGGAAATAAACTGGTTTAGAAGCAAGTTGATTAGCGATCGCCCCTTAGCGTTAGCTTTCGCGATCCGAAGCAAAGCCCTAGCAAAGGATCGCAAAAATCCATCCAACCACACTAACAAAGCCTAACCTAGCAAACACCAAGCGGCAAGGGAAAAAATTATCGCTGCAAGATGCTGTTGGGGCAACGCTGACGCTGACAGATGGCACTGCTTCTGCTGCTGACTGCACCAAGACGCCGATCGCGATTAACTTTGCCGCTGGCGATACGACACCAAAAATTGTTACTATTCCGATCGCCGATGACGCGATCGGCGAAGCTGACGAAACCGTTAATTTATGTCTAACTAATCCAACGGGAAATGCTACAGTTGGCGATCGATACAACAATGCAGTTTTGAGAATTGTAGATTAGGAGGAAGTGGGAACAATCTCACCTCTTGCACCATTCTCAAGAACAGGCAAGATGCCTGTTCCACAAATAGTGAATTTTGTCGCTTCACAGGCATCTTGCCTGTTGATAAAAAGCTTATTGATAATGGTGGAACATCTCAGAACGAGCGGTTTCTGCTTTGGGCAGATTCAGGAATCGATACCGTTCTAGATTTTGAACCCGGAAAAGATGCGAATCAAGTATAATGTTAGAGTTACTGAATTGTTATATGGTTAGAGTAACTTATAACATTCCTAATGGAGCAGAGGAACTTAAGTGGCAAAAATAGAAGGATTTAAGGTAATAAATTACCGCTCGCTGCGTGATATTACTATCGGCAAGCTGTGGGATACGCAAAATGCCGAGGCACTAACGCCAATGACAGCCGTTATCGGTAAAAATGGTGTTGGGAAAAGCACGCTTTTTGACACTTTTGGCTTTCTTGCAGACTGCTTAAAAGGCGGAGTCGAAGAAGCCTGTGATTCCCGTGGGCGGGGAGGTTTCGAGAGAATTCGATCGCAAGGACAAAAGGGAAGTGTTGAGTTTCAGATTTACTATAAAGAGGATGGTAACGCTCGACCAATAACCTATGATTTGGCAATAGACCTTGACTCTTCTGAAAGACCGTATGTAAAAAAAGAAAGACTTAGACAACGGAGAAGAAACGAAAAAAAAGGACAACCTTATTCTTTTTTGATTCTAAATGAAGGTAAGGGGTTAGCATGGAAAGGTGAAGAAGGAGGCCAGCTAGTTGATGAAGAACGAGGAGAATTTGATGTAAATAATTTAATAAAAAACATCCAGATAGGTGAGACATCAGAAGAAAGTAAAGAAAAGGAAATAGTTGAACTTGACGACAATCGGAAACTGGGAATTGCTACTTTGGGAGCGCTCAAACAACACCCAAGAATTTCCGCATTTCGTAGATTTATCGAAGGATGGTATCTCAGCTATTTCACACCAGACGCTGCCCGTAGCTTACCTCTGGCTGGGCCACAAAAACGTTTGAATATTCATGGAGATAATCTAGGAAATGTGGTTCAATTTATGGAGAGAGAGCATCCTAAGAAATTCCAATCAATTCTGCAAAAAATCTCTAGTAAGATTCCAGGGGTGGAAAAGATTAGCACCGCAAAAAGTCCAGACGGTAGACTTCTGCTGCAGTTCAATGATCGAGGCTTTCAAGAACCGTTTTATGCTCAACAAATGTCAGACGGAACACTGAAGGTATTTGCCTATCTCCTTCTTTTAGAAGACCCCTCACCACCGCCATTTTTGTGCATTGAAGAACCAGAAAACGGACTTTACCATAAGCTTTTAGAAACTCTAGCCCGAGAATTTCGAGAACACGCTACATCTGGAAAAAGTGGATCGCAAGTATTTGTTACAACACATCAACCCTATTTTGTAGATGCTCTTGAACCTGAAGAGGTTTGGGTACTTGAAAAGGGCGAGGATGGTTTTTCTACAATCAGACGAGCTAGCGAAGATTCTCTCATTAATAACCTTGTTTCTGAAGGATTGCCCCTTGGCGGACTTTGGTACAGCGATTATCTAGATAAAAGGTGAATAAATGCACTTTGTGATACTTGTCGAGGATATTTCTGGAAAAACTGCTCTTGAAATTCTTATACCAAAGATTATCAGCAGCGAACAACATACATTTAATATCCATCATTACAAAGGACTTGGACATATTCCTAAAGATTTAAAATCTGCTTCTGAAGCCAAAAAACGAATTCTGCTCGACCAGCTTCCGCGACTTGTTCAAGGCATCGGCCAAACATTCTCTCAATATCCTCCTGATTACCCTGCTGTTCTCATTGTAATTTGCGATCTTGATGACCGATGCCTCAGTACGTTTCGCAGAGAACTACTAGATGTTGTAGATAAGTGTAATCCTCAGCCAAAGACGCAATTTTGCATAGCAATTGAAGAAGGAGAAGCATGGTATCTAGGCGATTTTGCAGCAATAAAGGCAGCTTATCCGAAAGCCAACCAAGAAGTCCTAAAATTCTACACTAATGATAGTATTTGTGGGACGTGGGAGAAGTTAGCCGACGCAGTATATTCCGGTGGTAGCAAAAAATTGTCTAAACTTCCTTGGCAAGTTGGTGAAGAGAAGTCAACTTGGGCTAACAATATTGCTCCCCACATGGATGTAGATAATAATTTGTCACCAAGCTTCTGTTATTTTCGAGATAAACTTCGAGACTTAACGGGTCAGTAAAGAAACCGGTTTTTTTTATTGGGAATGGCCTAGCGCAACGAAGTAGACTCGTAAAAAAAATCGGTTTCTCGACACCCGTGCGTAAGTCCTGTCTAACTACCAAAATCGGAATAATAGCCAAACTTTTGATGAGTAACAGTCCATACAGCTAATTTAGCGGGACAACCTCCGCTTAAGATTCCCACCAACAGCGAACAACCCCCAAACTGAAAATAGAACGATGCAAAGCATTTTCGATCGCCGCAGGATGTCGGAGTCAATGAAGCTGCTGGTTTGGTAAAATTCCCGAGGCGATCGACTTACCAATAAAAACCGCCAGATTAATTTAAACTGATTAAAAATTAGGCTGCGAAAATCCGATGCTCCGCAAGAAGAACCGAAAAAAGTTACCTTTATTGGCAGCATTCTTAGTCTCGCCCTTTATTTCTTGGTTTCTGAGTGCGATCGCGCTATTTCTCAGTCTCTGGGTTATCGTACCAGCACCCGCGATGTTCCTGTACCCTTTGGCGGTGGGAGCACCAGAAATCAGTCCTTGGTTGGTCGGTATCAATACGATCGCCCTTCTGCTGAACCTGCTCAGACGGCATCAAGGCAAAGTCTACATTATTTTGTCAATTTCTAACCTGTTCGCCCTAATCCTGGGCCTGCTACCCCTGATTCAGTTCCCCGCAGCCAATGCAGCCATAGCTACCCAAATGCAAGCAGTTTTAGGGGAAAACTATTTAGCAGCCATTCCTCAAGCCGAGCGCGCCCAGCTACGCCCTCAACCGTTTATCCTAGCAGATGCGTTCCGAGGAATTCCGATTAGAGACGTTAGGATCGATCGGGCTATTGGATTTGCAAAACCTAACGGAGTTTCACTGCAACTAAACCTTTACCGACCGATACAAATTGGCAAATATCCGGCGATTATCACGCTCTACGGGGGAGCTTGGCAGAGAGGCAATCCCGATTACAATGAGGAATTCAGCCGCTATATGGCCGCCCAAGGCTATTGTGTGGTTGCAATTGCTTACCGCCACGCTCCCAAATATCGATTTCCTGCTCAGCTTGACGACGTACAAGCCGCTCTTTCCTATATCAAAACTCATGCTGGTGATTGGGAAATCGATCTCGATCGAATTGCTCTGATGGGAAGGTCTGCAGGTGCCCATTTAGCAATGCTAACTGCTTATAATTCTAGTGTGCTTCCAGTTCGAGCCGTGGTCAACTATTACGGGCCAAATGACCTGATCCGGGGATACAATGACCCACCTTTTCCTGATGCCATAAATGTTCGAGCCGTCTTGCGTGCCTTTTTGGGAGGAACGCCAGACGAACTCAACGAGCTTTACCGTCGGGCTTCTCCCATAAATTATATTAAACCGAATCTTCCCCCTTCTCTACTGGTTTATGCAGGTCGCGACCATATCGTTCAGCCCAAGTTTGGGCGATCGCTCTACGAACGATTGCGCGCCACGGGCGATCGGGCTATTTTACTCGAAATTCCTTGGGCTGAACACGCCTTTGATGCAGTTTTTAATGGCCCGAGCAATCAATTAGCTTTGTACTACACAGAACGCTTTTTGGCTCATGCTCTGAAGTCTTCGGATTACCAACGAGTTAAATAAATGTTTAAATTTTACTTATTTATTCTCACTAAACCGCGTCTCAAACTGTCTGAACTATTGCTCTAAATCTCTTTATTTTAAATTCATAGAAATCCCCATTACTGCGCCGGGAAAGTTTTGTGGCGCTGCTGAATAAAAGCTGACCCCGCCAGCGGTGCGGCCACCACTGGGGGATTGCCTCTACAAATTTCATACCCGAACTCAGCAACGCTAAAGCGAGATCCCTTTCTTGGCACACTATATATAGTATCCCTCGATAAGTCCTGTAAATGTACGATCGCCCTCAGTTTCAGCGCCCCGCGTCCTGTTACACTGAAATCCTGCGGTTGTGTGCGATCGGTGCGATCGACCCTTCGGAAAAAAACCTAAAATTCTGTAGCCTGCGATACATTTATTTTGTTAATGATTGTTTAAACTCTCCAAGTGTAGATTGTGTACTCTCCATAATTCTCCAAAACCCCTAAACGAGTGCGTTGTTTGCTGGACTGCGATTTATCGATCGTCGAACCGTTAAAAACCATAAGTAGTTTTGACCTGAATTCATCGGAATTGATTTGCACAAAATTTTTGAGCTGACCAGGGTGAAAATTAGCTACTAAATCTGTGCAGCGCAGGCATCTATGATGTTGACTCAAATTAGTACAGGCTCTTGTCATCTATTTTCTTGCTAATAACCGAAATCCAACCGCATCTCACACTGGATTGTCACGCCCGATGGGCGAAGTGATAGGGCCTCGCTCATCCAATCTTTTAGAGCCTGCCAAAAAAGGCATTCTGCCCAAAGTTAGCTTTGACTAAAAACGTTGGGTAAATCCAACATATTCGTCAATCGTTAGACTTTTGCTAACATCTATCTATTTTTTCTCAACTACTCGTCCTGCAACCCCAATAAAAATAACCATGAGTGGAAACGAATCGCGCGTTCAAGCAATTTCTCAAATCGTCAACCGCAAACAGATGCCTGCCCGGCCTCTCAAGCGGCTAGAAGATATGTGGGCAACAGACGTTTTTAGTCTGAGCAAGATGCAAGAAAGTCTGCCCAAAAGTATTTTCAAATCAGTAAAAAATACCATTCAAACCGGCCAAAAATTAGATGATTCCGTCGCTGATGTAGTTGCAGCCGCAATGAAAGACTGGGCTATTTCCAAAGGAGCCCTGTACTACGCCCACGTATTTTACCCGCTCACCAACAGCACCGCCGAAAAGCACGACGGTTTCATCTCAGTGCAAGGCGACGGGTCTGTCATCTCAGAATTTGCAGGAAAAGTTCTAGTACAAGGCGAACCCGATGGCTCCTCATTCCCCAACGGCGGCATTCGTTCCACCGCCGCCGCTCGCGGATACACAGCCTGGGATGTCACCAGCCCTGCTTATGTCATGGAAACAGACAACGGCATGACCTTGTGCATTCCCACTGTTTTCATCTCCTGGACAGGTGAAGCCTTAGACAAAAAAACGCCGCTTTTGCGTTCCATTGCCGCAATGAACAAAGCAGCAACCCGAGTGTTAAAGCTATTAGGAAATACCGAAGTTGCTCCGGTCAATTCCAGTTGCGGTTCCGAACAAGAATACTTCCTGGTAGATGCCAATTTCACCACCAGCCGCCCAGATTTACTGCTAGCAGGTCGCACCCTTTTCGGCAAACCTCCTGCGAAAGGTCAGCAATTTGACGACCACTATTTTGGAGCGATTCCAGAGCGCGTTCAAGTCTTCATGCAGGAAGTAGAAGAAAGAATGTACCGGCTGGGAATTCCTGCCAAAACCCGCCACAACGAAGTAGCTCCCGGTCAGTTTGAAATTGCACCAGTTTTTGAAGCTGCAAACGTCGCCAGCGACCACCAACAATTAACCATGACAATTCTCCGCAACACTGCGAAGAAACACGGTTTTATGTGTTTGCTGCACGAGAAGCCTTTCGCCGGCATTAACGGTTCCGGCAAACACGTCAACTGGTCGGTCGGCAATGCCACCCAAGGAAACTTATTAGACCCAGGCGATACACCGCACTCGAACATACAATTTCTAGTTTTCTGCGGCGCTGTGATTCGCGGAGTTCACAAATACGGCCCGCTATTGCGCGCCGTAGTTGCGACTGCCAGCAACGACCACCGATTGGGGGCAAATGAGGCTCCACCAGCAATTATCTCTGTCTATTTGGGTTCGCAATTAGAAGATATCTTCGGGCAAATTAGCCGGGGAGAAGTTAAGGACTCTAAAGGTCGGGGAATTATGAACTTAGGTGTAGAAACACTGCCTACTTTCATGAAGGATGCTGGGGACAGAAACCGGACTTCGCCCTTTGCCTTTACTGGAAACCGATTTGAATTCCGTGCAGTAGGTTCCGGTCAGTCTGTTTCAGGGCCGCTGGTGGCGATGAATACAATTCTTGCAGATTCTTTGGACTGGATTGCTAACAAATTAGAAAGCGATTTGGCTAACGGAACTGAACTGAATGCTGCCATCCAAACACTTCTCAAAGAAGTGATGGACGAGCACGGTGCGGTTGTATTTGGCGGCAACGGCTATTCGGAAGAATGGCACAAAATGGCCGTTGAGGAACGGGGTTTAGCTAACTTGCGGACTACTGCCGATGCTTTGCCCGTGTTGAAGGAAGGATACATTGAAGACTTGTTTGAAAAGACAGGTGTTCTGACTCCCGTTGAATTGGAAAGCCGTTACGATGTTTATGCAGAGCAGTATTTGCTGGCAATTGAAGTCGAAGCAAAACTGGTAATAAGCATGGCAAAAACCATTATTTACCCCGCAGCGGTGAGGTATTTAGCTGAACTTTCTGGCACGATTGCTAAATTGAAAGAGATTGGGATTGAACTGGAAAAGGAAAGTGCTGAAAAAGTAGCGGTGCTGGTTAAATCCATGATGGATACTGCGAGCAAATTGAGTGCTGCTTTGAGCAAGCACGATTTTGCTTCGACAGAAGACCATATGCAATATGCTTCGCAAACAATTCGTCCTTTGATGGATGAGGTTCGCAAGTATGCGGATGCTCTGGAAGGTGAAGTGGCTGATGATTTGTGGCCTCTGCCTACTTATCAAGAAATGCTGTTTGTTAAGTAATAGCAAACAAATTCCGTTAATTGCAGGTTAGAGTTGTAAGGACACGGCAGTGCCGTGTCCTTACTTGTTTTTGAGCTTAAATGAGTGTTACGCTGAATCTCTCAGAGTCATTAAGTGCGAGCTAGAGTAAGAGTTGTAAAAATTGTTGAGATACCGTTCAACAAATTTATCGGCGTAGAAAAAGTAATATTGCTGCGAAAAGCTATTATGCGAATTCAATCTCTCTTGAAACAAATGACTCTGGCGGCTCTAGCTCTGATTTTTGCGATCAGTTGCAGTCGATCGACTCCGAACGTCAACTCTTCCCCTGAAGCAAGTACCTCTAGCAGCTTTAGAGTGGGGTTGGTCGTCACAGGCTCCAAAGACAAGAACAGTTGGGCTCAAGCCTGCTTTGAAGGGTTAAACCTAATCAAAGATAAATTTAATGCTCAGGTAGACTTTACTGGCCTTGATGGTGAAGATAGTGAAGCTGTCCTTCGCAAATATGCCCAGTCAGGCTATGACCTGGTAATTGCAGCCAGTGGTGGCTATATCAAAGCTGCCGAAAAGGTCGCTAAAGAATTTCCGCGAACGAAATTTGCCCTGATTACCACGTATCCAGGGAATAACACAAATTTGGGTGCTGTTGCCTTTCGATCGGGTGAGGTGGGGTACCTCACAGGTGCTTTGGCTGCCATCAAGACCAAAAGCCATAAAGTTGGATATATTGTAGGTGCAGCTTATCCGGTTTACAAAGAAGAAGAAGCCTTGTTTAGGCGCGGAGTGAAGGCAACGAATCCCTCTGTTCAAGCTTCGACTGCTTTTCTCAACAGTTGGATTGATACGGAAAAAGCCATTAAAGTCGCAACGGATATGGTTGCCTCTGGAGTAGATGTTTTGACAATCAACGCGGATGAGGCAGGATTAGCCGCGCTAAAAGCCGTTACGCAAAAGCCAGGAGTCCTTGTGATTGGTTGGGCCAAGGATCAGTACGAACTGGCTCCCGGCAAAGTCCTAACTAGCGTTCTGCAGGACATTCCCAATCTGGTGCTAAATGTGGCAGTGTTAACCCAGCAAGGTCGCTGGGAAGGAAAACTTTACAAGTTTGGGCTCAGGGAAAAGATCTACGACTTTGCCCCTTTCCGTGGTAGTCTCTCGTCTCAGGAAGAGGACACTTTCAAGAGCCTTCGAGAAGCTGTGACGACTGGCAAAATCGATGTTTCTCCTTAATGCGCGCATTAATTGATTTACCAATATTGATCAATAGTCCGATGAAAAATCAACGCCACGATCGCGCTCTTCCCATTGCCAAAAGCTTCTCTTCACATCCCTGGCAACGCTTCTTTTCTATTGCCAATCAGCTCCGGTATGGTTTGATATTTTTGGTTCTCCTGAGCTTACTGCCCACAGGTGGCTTGCTGATCTATCTCAGCTTTCAGGCGCAGATCCAGCAATCGCGATCGCTCCAACAAGAGCGTAGTCAGACAGCAGCAGGGCAGATTGATAATTATTTAGATGACTTGAAACGAAAACTGAGCTATTTAGCTAGGGTCAAAGGACTCACCAACTTTCAACCTCAAGCGCAGCAGAGCCTGTTGGAAGGGTTGAGTCGTCATAATGATGCTTATGAAGCCGTTGCCATTTTGAACCGGAAGGGACAAGTTGTCGCGTCAGTTTCACCCTACGAACCGCTCAAGTTAGAAAATCCCGCCAATTCGCCACTGTTTATTCGTGCCTTTAAACAACAGGAAGATTATGTCAGTCCTGTAGAAATTAATCCTCAAACCCACGAACCAAAGACCATTCTGGCGGTTCCGATTCGGAATGAGCGAGATGAGGTGGATGGGCTGCTATTAGCGCAGGTAAATCTCAACTTTCTCTGGTTTGTTGTTTCCCAAATCGAGGTTGGCAAGACGGGTTATGTCTATGTAGTCGATGAGCGTAATTTTCTCATTGCTCAAAAGGATAGTAAACCAGAAACATTTCAACTTCAAGATCTTTCTAAGCGCCCTTTCTTTCAATTCTTGAAAGCATCCGAAGATACTAAGCGCCTTAACGTTTATCCGGGTCTAAAGCAGGTAGAAGTATTGGGAGCCAGTGCCTTAGTTCGGAGCGTGAATTGGAATGTGGTTGTAGAACTGCCAACGGCTGAGGCTTATGCTCCCGTTTACCAAATGCTCTCAATTATGGGAGGCTCATTGGCGGTGGTGACGATCGTTGCTGTTGGCATTGGCTTTCTATTTATTCGGCAAATTGTGGTGCCGCTACAGCGCTTAACCACGGCAGCTACTGAACTCAGTGGGGGGCAATTAGAGACGCGGGTCAACATCGACAGCCAAAACGAACTGGGGACATTAGCGATCGCATTTAACACTATGGCAACCCAGTTAGAGGAACTGATTACAGCAGTTGAAGTCGAACGCAATTTTGTTTCAGCTATTCTTGAAATTGCAGGTGCCCTGGTAGTTGTGCTCGACCCCCAGGGACAAATCGTTCGCTTTAACCGAGCTTGCGAACAAATGACTCATTACTCGTTTAGTGAAGTAAAAGGGCGCTACATTTGGGAATTGTTCCCGAACTCAGACTTAGCTGGACAAGCCAAAACTACTTTTGAGTCTTTACAATCTGGTAATTTTCCCCAGCAGTATGAAGGCAGTTGGGTGAGCAAAGATCAACAACTTAGACTCATTGCTTGGTCAGATACTGCTTTAGTCGATGATCGAGGTGAAATTGAGTACATCATCAAAACAGGGATTGACATTACTGAACGGAAACAGGCAGAAGAAGAACTCAAAACGTCGGAACAGCGGCTATCTTTTCTATTCCGCCAAAGTGCACTGGCAGTTGTGGAATGGGATTTAAACTTTAAAGTCACTGCTTGGAATCCAGCGGCCGAGGAGATTTTTGGTTACACTGCGAAAGAGGCGATCGGACACCATCCGGCAGAATTAATTGTGCCTCCATCTGCCCGAAAGGTCGTCGATCAAATTATGAACGAATTGTTGATGCAGAGTCAAGGAATCTACAGCGTCAACGAAAATTTTACAAAAAATGGCAAAATCATTATTTGCGAATGGTTCAATACGCCTTTAGTAGGCGATGGTGGAAATATTGTTGGAGTTGCATCCTTGGCACTGGATATTACTGAGCGCCAGCAAGCCGAAGCTGCGTTAAGGCAAGCAAAAGAGGAAGCTGAGGTTGCACTCAAAACGTTACAGAAAACTCAAGCACAACTCATTCAGGCAGAGAAAATGTCTGGTTTGGGGCAACTGGTTGCTGGTGTTGCTCACGAAATTAATAACCCAGTCAACTTTATCTATGGCAACCTGAGCCATACTGCGGACTACACGCAAAATTTACTAAACTTGATTCAGCTTTACCAGCAAACCTATCCAACTAATGCCCAAATTCAGGAAAAAATTGAAGAGTTCGATCTGGACTACATTAGTGAAGATTTGCCTAAAATTCTGACTTCAATGAAGGTAGGAGCCGATCGCATTCGTCAAATTGTCCTGTCGCTACGAAACTTCTCGCGGCTGGATGAGGCAGAAATGAAGCCAGTTGATATCCACGAGGGAATTGACAGCACATTGATGATTTTGCAAAATCGACTGAAGGCAAATCCGGCTCATCCTGCTATTGAAATTGTTAAAGAGTACGGCGACTTACCGCTGGTAGAGTGCTATGCCGGACAGTTGAACCAAGTCTTTATGAATATTCTGGCAAATGCGATCGATGCTTTAGAAAACTACGACAATCAGCGTTCTCCAAAAGACATCCAAAAGAATCCCAGTCGCATCACTATTCGGACTAAGCTAGTCACAAACGAAACTGGGCCCGGTTACTCTAAAAACGTGGTGATTGAAGTTCAAGACAATGGGCCAGGGATGACGGAAACTGTTAGACAACAGGTGTTCAATCCCTTCTTCACCACGAAACCAACTGGTAAAGGAACTGGATTAGGGCTATCCATCAGCTATCAAATTGTAGTTGACAAGCACGGTGGCTTACTCCAGTGCTTTTCTCAACCCCATCAAGGAACAGAGTTCCGAATTGAAATTCCTGTTTTGCAAAGCGGTGCTGTAGCACTCGTGGGTAAATAACTGCGATCGCATTCCTCTATATATAGCAATCCTACATGAGTCGTAAATTTTTTACCCCACCCCAACCCTCCCCTTAGTAAGGGGAGGGAGTAAGAAATTTACAAATGATTTAGGATGACTATAGCGTTTCTGATAATAGACACCTATGAAGCTAGCTACAAATCGCACTGGGATAGTTTATCGAACAGGTTTCGTGAAGGTTTTATGAACGGCATTGTGGGTTTTGAGAGGAGTTTTACGCGGTGGAAAAGCAACTATAAGCTCAGTCAAAACCGCAGCCTGGTCGATCGACAAAATATGTCAAACGCACTGCTAGAAAGTTTAGATGCGGCGGCTGGTGCCGTTGGTGTGGAAATGCAATATAACCTGGAGGCGAATGAGTAGCAATGGAGACGATCGCCGGAAAGTAGTTCAATACCAGCCGATCGCCCCCAACCACCTCAAAACAGACTTAATCTCACCCGCTAATCACCGTTTTCTCGCTAGAAGGTTCCCCGCTAGCAGGAGGCTCTACCGTATCGCCAAAGGCAATCCGCAGAAATGGCGGAGCCAAAAAAGTCGTCAGAATCACCATGATAATAATCGACACTTCCAACGGTTTATCCAAAACTCCACTCGCCGAACCGATGCCGGCAAACACTAACCCGACTTCGCCCCGAGGAACCATCCCCACTCCGATCGCCAATCGATTGATTCCAGGCTGACCAAACACCGCCCAACCTGTTACGATCTTGCCCAAAATAGCAACGACAATCAAAAATACGGCAATCAAAAGTCCCGCCCGATTATCCGGCACTGTTGGGTTCAAAACTCCCAAATCGGCCCGTGCTCCCACCGTCACAAAGAAGATTGGCACAAATAAATCGGCGATGGGTTTCACCAGTTCATCCAACTCCAGGCGGACATCGCTTTCATCCAACACCAAACCAGCCGCAAACGCACCCAAAATTGCTTCGAGATGAATTGCATTGCCCAAAAAAGCCATGAAGTAGGCAAAAATAAATGCCGGGATGAGAATATTGCCGCGAGTTTTGAGTTGAACCACCACCGCCGAGAAGGTTTTGTCGAAGACACCCCCCAACAGAATCGAACCTAGCAGAAAAACAGTTGCACTGACAATCAAATAGATGACATTAACAACATCAATCTCCCCGGTTTTGGCTAAACTGGCGACAACAGCCAGGACAATAATTCCCAACACATCATCAATCACCGCCGCACCGACAATAATTTGACCTTCTTTAGAGTTCAGTTGTCCTAAATCAGACAACACTTTAGATGTAATTCCAATGCTGGTTGCCGTCAAAGCTGCCCCCGCAAAAATTGCTGGAATTGCCGCCGTGTGGAAAATTATCATCAAGCCCGCAGTACCAGCGGCAAAGGGAACTGCCACACCTACGCAGGCGACAACGGTAGCTTGAATTCCGACTTGCTTGAGTTGTTTGAGATCCGACTCTAAGCCAATTTCAAACAGCAGAATAATCACGCCTAATTCAGCTAGCACTGAAATGACTTCACTCTGCGATTCAAAGACACTGGTGAGGGCGGCAGGAGAGAGATGATTGATCGATTGCAGAACTGTCATAATCCCTGAGTCTGAGGCTGACAGCTCGCTTCCGGGAAAAACGATCAAGTGTAAAGCAGATATTCCAATAATCACCCCTGCTACAAGTTCACCCAAAACCGGCGGAAAATCAAACTTTAGAGCCGCTTCCGCGCCGATTTTACTGGCAATATAAATCACTACCAAACTGAGCAAAACTCCGCTCATAACGATCGGCGAATTTTCTGCCTCGACTGTTGCTAGCAAAGGTATGGGAGCAACTAGGGATGCCATCCCAGAACTTAAAGCTGTAATTGTATGGTTCAAAAACATGGGTACGGTGATGGTAAGAAAGACGATTCTACGCTGACTGTTGACTGTTGACTGTGAGTCGGAAAATTGATAACTGTTACATATTGGGTAGCCAGTTAACTCGACATGACTATCAAGCAAAGCTTGAAGAACCCAAATCGGGCGGTACATCCTGCCACCGCCCTTGTCCTACTGCTTGAATTGCTTCTTTTAGCAAGATATCGCCGGTATAAATTGCCCTACCGACGATCGCACTTTTGACACCAATGGGTTCCAAAGCCAGCAAACTTAACAAATCTGCGATCGAACTAACACCACCGGAAGCAATCACCGGAATCGAAATAGCGTTAGCAATTTCGCGCAAAGATTCCAAATTCGGGCCTTCCATAGTACCGTCGCGGTGAATGTCGGTGTAAATAATTTCAGCGGCCCCTAACTCTGCCATTTTTTGCGCCAATTCTGTTGCTAAAACTTCCGAAGTTTCTAGCCAGCCTCTAGTAGCAACTTTGCCATTTCTGGCATCGATGCCAACCAGAATTCTGCCGGGAAATTCGGCGCACAATTCGCCGACTAATTGCGGTTGTTCGACGGCGACAGTGCCGAGAATGATGCGCCGAACGCCTAAATTGAGGATAGCAGCAACAGAAGCGCGATCGCGCATTCCCCCACCTACTTGACAGGGAACGTCTACGGATCGGACGATCGCTTCTATGGGTGCTTGGTTGACTGGATGACCTGCTTTGGCGCCGTCGAGGTCTACTAAATGCAGCATGGTTGCGCCTTCATTTACCCACTCTCTGGCGACTGCGACGGGGTTGTCGTTAAAAGTTTGAGACTTCGCGTAGTCTCCCTGATACAATCTGACGCATTTTCCATCCAATAAGTCGATCGCTGGAATTACATTCATGATTTTTGCTCAAATTGCTAATTATACCAGTTAAAAAAAAGAATGCAACTTTAGGCAAGCTCCCAACCCATACATAATCAGTCATTCCCAATCGTTTAATCTAAAATCTCAAATGGTATTACCCATTACATTTATTTTTGACATTCGCAACCGCTATTTAAATGAAACATAATCGCAGAAGAAAGCGTAGACCATAGAGGAGTATTGACATCAGCTTTTTGCAAAGCTTCGGCCGTCCAGTCGTTGCAAGTTCTCAAAATAGAGTAACTGCCTTTTGCTTCATAAAAACTATCGCTGTTGTCGTAGCCGTAGCTAATTTTAATTTTATTACCTGCTGCGTCTAATTGGAATGTATCTTTAAGAAAATTTCTTATTTTAAGATAATTCGCTCCACTAATTTTCACACATTTAGCTTCAATATTTAGGGGAGGAAGCCGATAACCTTGAACGTGTACAGTAGACGGAGTAGGGAGAAATAGCGCCTTGAAAGCTGTAACGGGGTTGATGATTGCTGAGGTAGAAGTTTCCAGCATAAAAGCTCTATCTCCCCAGCCAAAAGATAGATATTTATAATCAGAAGTGGCATCCCGCCCTATTTCTGTTAGCGGTAAAAATTGATTCCAGTCAAAATATTCATTTTTAACTGGAACAATGATTTCGGTGTGGATGCCTTGGTTGGAAATGTATAGAGAGATTGTGCAATCTGCTTGCGAGTAATTTCCCCACTTTCTGGGAGTGAGATAGCCAATTGTTAGGAAAGCGCTCAAAAATAAGATGACAATTCCTAAACGCTGTATGGTTTTTCTCATTTTAAGCGTAGGTTTCAAATTTTGGCTTCGGATGGCGGGCGCTGCATCTTTGTGGGAAAGAACTCTTGCAATGCCGAATTACGCTGTTCGGGGGTTTCCCTCGCCCAATTCGATAAACTTTCGTAGAAAAAGAACGACACGCCAGCGAAATCTCTTTTTCGCACTTCTTGCACTTGTTCTTGAATTTGCTTGAGGGGGACGGAATTATTTTTAAGACCTGTTAAAATGCCGATCGCAGTTGGAATGTTAAGTTTAGCCAATTTAACTTCTTCCCGTTCCAGTTCGGCACTAAAACGCTTGATATCGCTGCGATAAACCTGCAACACAATTTCTTGGATGTAGCCGCGTCTTTCCCAGGTAAACCAGTCCTGCAAGTGGGCGGGTAAAGAAAAGTGAAAAGGGTTCGGAGATAAGCTGACAATACATTTTTCTTTGCGGGATTTGATGGCGCGGGAAACTCGCCCCACGAAGTCGTTAATTTTGTCAGCGCGCCAGCGCACCCAGAAGGTTTCGCGGGCGTCGTCTGAGGGAGGGCTTTTGATTTGTTCCTGATACATTGACACTGTTAGCGGCTCGTAGCCAAATTCTACTGGCAAGCCGAAATGGTCGTCAAATTGAATGCCATCTATATCATAATTATCGACAATTTCTAGGATTAAATCTAAGATAAATTGCTGCACTTGGGGATGAAAGGGATTCAGCCAAACTCGCTCGTGTTGGCCTTCTTTCCAAATAGTTGAACCGTCGCGCCGGTGCGCCAGCCAGTCGGGGTGAAGTGTGGCTAATTCCGATTCGGCGGGAGCCATGAAACCAAACTCAAACCAGGGGATTACTGCTATACCTTTTTGGCGGGATTGTGCTATAATTTCTTTGAGGATGTCTCGGTCTTTCAATCCGGGCGATGGGTCGATCGACTGTCCGAATACTCCTTGGGCTGTCGCACTCGGATAAAGCGTATAGCCTCCTTGCCAAACCGTGGGATAGATGGTATTGAAATTGAGTTGATCCAGTCGATTTACAGCGTCAATGATGTTGTTGCGGGAGAAAATAACGTCGCTGTCAATGTTAGTCAGCCAGACGCCGCGCAATTCGGTTGTTGGGGTGGTGGGCGGGGTTTGAGCCAAGAGACGCGGAGATAAAATCGCGGAGGAGGTAAGGGCGATCGCAAAAACAACTATTAAACCCAGTATCCGCTGCCATTTGTGCAATTTAATCATCAATTTGTCGCAAATATGATTATTTTTAGACTGATATTTTACCCTATAATTAGCTTGTTAGGGTGCGTTAGCGAGGGTTATTTTATTAAAAGTCACTCGAACATTTCCTGAGTCACCTACTATTTTTGATATTATTGGGGGTCAACGATGATACCGATAAATAATATTGTTCCTGTAGTATTGTCTTGGATGGCACAAAAGAATGGACGGTTTACATTCATTTGAAAAGGCAATCTACTAGCTCTGGTTCCCGCAATGGAAGTGACGGCGGCTGCTTCTGTACCTTCTTCGTTGACTTCCACAAATGTTTTGTGTTTTACTGAATCTACTGCTACGTTGTTATCAGTCATTGGAGAAAAATCGGCTTTTGAGCTATCAAAAATTCCTGCCATGCCCAAAGCTGTGAGTGTGTTTTGGAGTTCAACTTCATACTCTATTTTGAACCGGGGTATTTCAATTGTCCCATTTATATTTGTAAATTCTGGCATCCATTCATTCCAGTTTTCTGGTGTTAATTGCTGCAAGAAAGTTGCCAAATTGCTATTGGAGTTGGGCAAGAAAATATACATAGCCAGAGCACCTTTTTTTCCGTAAGGTAAACTGACTGCTTGAAATGTGTCTGTTTCGTAGTACCCATAAATGCCTTTCTGGGACATCATCGGATGCTGTTTGGAACTGCCGTCGGTTAAAGAGAAAGTTTTGTTCGCAGTTTGAGATTTATCAAAGGGGGTTTTCCAGTTGCCTTTGAAATAGATAGCGTTAATCAAAAACAAGACTCCATTGGGGCTAATTTTATCAACAATTTTATCAATTTTTCCTTGAGTTTTTTGGCTCACCCAATTGTTAATGATGCTAAGAGCTTGCGGATTCATAAAGTTTAGTTCGCTAAGATTAGCATTGTAGTATTTTTGATTGGTTTGCAGAAATTCGGGTTTTAAGGAGAAGCCTTGTTGCGCCCAAAGCGAGTTAGCAATTAATACTTGGACATTGGGATCAACTTTCTGCAAACTATTTTGCAAGCCTTGATTTGCGGCGTTGATTTCTTGGGGAGTCATTCCCGTTAATTCGAGAACTTTTGTCATTTCTTGTTGCGTTTCTCCGCTAACTCCGTTGTATGCCATTGACAGTGCGAGGGCGACAGAAGTAGGGGAAATAAAGATATTTTTATTCGGCTCTTGTTTGCTGAGGGTGTTGAACAAGTTAAAACCAAATTTGGTATTAGCTGCAACAAGTCGGGCGTCTACATCGATCTGG
Organism: Microcoleus sp. BROC3; assembly: GCF_036702515.1. Taxonomy (NCBI): domain Bacteria; kingdom Bacillati; phylum Cyanobacteriota; class Cyanophyceae; order Oscillatoriales; family Microcoleaceae; genus Microcoleus; species Microcoleus sp. BROC3. The sequence continues at coordinate 13,362 of NZ_JAUBTQ010000017.1, read as the reverse complement.
TTGTTAGGGGGTGTCATGGCTGCAGCTTTTGAGTGATTAGGATTTGCGAGGTTGATGGGGTTAATTTTAAGTGCCGGCGCTAATTCTGCGAAAATTGCTAATGTAATGATGGCGACAGTAGCTAGCCTGGTTTTCAATGACATAACTGTTATCTCTAGTTGGGGAGGTATCTTACTTTTTTATTATGACTTACCTGTTGTAATTAATTTACTTTGGCTGCATTTATTGTTACCGATATTTTTTGTTTGAGGCTGTATGGGATAATTTAACTGACTTTTAACGCTGGTGATGCTTCCCTAAAATACGGTGTCTAATGGTACTTGAGATTGTAGCCAAGGACAGGATCGTATTTTATGACAACAGAGGATAGCTTTTAAGAATAACCTTGCAGTTTCATCACTTGGCGGTAATGGGCCTCAATCTCGCTCACCGTTTGCGATTGACGCTTGCTATTCCACTCACTGCGATCGAATAATTCCCGCCTCAAAGCATCAACATCGATCGTTTTCACCTTACCTGCGGCGACAATTTGCTTGCCGTTTACCCAAACGCTGTCTACCGCATTAGTCGGGCGTCCCAATATTAGCAAGCCAATCGGATCCGTGCGCGGCAGCAATGATAAACTGGTTAAATCATACAGCACAAAATCTGCTTTTTTACCGACTGTCAACGAACCCATTTCATCGGCGAGATTCAAGCCTTTTGCTCCTCCCAGGGATGCCATTTCTACAGACTGGCGCGGTGTAATCCATTGGCGGTAATCCAAATCCGTGATATTGTGCAAAATCGAACCAATTTTAATCGCTTCCAGCAAATCTTGAGAGTCATTACTAGCAGCGCCGTCGCAGCCAAAAGATACGTTGACTACCGCTTGACGATATTTCAAAATTGGTGCAATCCCGCTTCCCAGGCGCAAGTTGCTGAGGGGATTGTGTACGGCTGTCGCTCCAGTTTCTGCCATAATCGCCATGTCGGAATCGTCCAGCCAAACGCAGTGTGCTAAGGAAGTTCGGGGGCTCAAACAACCAATTCTTCGATCGCACTTATGCAATTATCGACCACTTGCACATCTGCGGTTTCATAACCGCTATCAACCGGAATTAAAGCATTTTGAATTGTAAAGCTCATAGATTTAGCTTTTTTATAAATTTACATTTATTTTTATTGTATGCTTCCAGGGCGCTAACATTTGCGCTCGCCCAACGATAATAAAGTTAATAAATTCTAAATTTAATCAAAAAGTTACCCCGGATACTTAATTATAACAAAGATTTAAGATATGACAAGTTAGTAACAATCAAATAGTTATAAGATTGAAATTGTTTTTGAGCCACAATCCATATGAATCCTGATTCTCTCCGCACCTTGGGCGTACCGCCGAATGCTTGGAAAGTTGATGCCAAAATTGCTGATATAACCCGATCGCCGATCGCGCCTCAACCTGTTACCCTGGAAACAGAAACTAAAACCCTGCGTGTGGATTTGGCAAAAGCTGCAATGTTGGTGATAGATATGCAAAACGATTTCTGTCATCCCGACGGTTGGCTGGCGCATATTGGCGTAGATGTAACGCCCGCGAGAACTCCAATTAATCCTTTAAAAAATTTGCTGCCAAAATTGCGATCGCACGCCATGCCAATTATTTGGATTAACTGGGGGAACCGCCCCGATTTGCTCAATATTAGTGCAGCTTCCCGTCACGTTTACAATCCCACAGGCGACGGCGTAGGTTTGGGAGATCCGCTGCCAAAAAACAACGCACCTGTACTGATGGCAGGGAGTTGGGCCGCCGCAGTTGTCGATGAATTGGAACCCAAACCGGAGGATATTTGTGTTGATAAATATCGGATGAGCGGCTTTTGGGATACTCCTTTAGATAGTATCTTGCGGAACCTCGGCAGAACTACACTTTTCTTCGGAGGAGTAAACGCCGATCAGTGCGTCATGGCTACCCTGCAAGATGCTAATTTCCTCGGTTACGACTGTATTTTAGTCAAAGATTGTACAGCTACGACATCTCCAGAGTATTGCTGGCAAGCTACTCTTTATAACGTTAAACAATGTTTTGGCTTTTTGTCGGATTCTCAGGCTATGTTAGAAGCAATTAAATAGCAGTCATCAGGGGAGTATCCCTCTGGAGTATAAAAAGCGTTTTTTAGGAGTGCGAGAGTCCCGCACAGCAAAGCCTATATATCTCGCTTCCTGCTCTGATAGCGAACTCTCCTGTGAAATCAATAAACTTTGGAGGTTGAGCGGCGGACTAATGACTCTGGATTCTCACTAATGACAGCAGAAACATAACCACTGACAACTAACAATAAAAAAATGACAAACCAGTGCGTGATTCCTGTTATAAAGTCTCCGAAAGACTACCAAGCATTTCGGATCAGTCCGGGCGATACTAATAGATTAGCTATCGTCTTCGATCCGGTAATAGCTAATGTTTCATTAACAGTTTGCGTGGAGATTTTCGATGTGGGGGGCAAAACACCTCCCAACCGCCATCAATTCGCAGTAGAAATGTTTTTTGTACTCAAAGGCAGAGGGCAAGCAACCTGCGACGGCAAAACAGTTAGTATTCAACCTGGAGATAGTTTGTTAGTGCCTCCAACAGGCACTCACGTAATTGAAAATACGGGCAGTGAACGTTTGTACACTTTGTGCATCATGGTGCCGAATGAGGATTTTGTGGAACTAATTCGCAGCGGTACACCAGTCGAACTCGATGAGGAGGATATGAGAGTTCTCGGGCGATCGGATGTACTCGTATCGTGCTAGTTTTTTAGTAAGGACTTTAGCGTTTTAATCTTCTAGGCTCTGCCTGGGAAAGCAGCTCCCCGACTTGTTTAAGCAGTCGGGGAGCTAACAAAATACTGTTTCACGTTAAAATTATTCAATTATGAGCGTTATATTTCACATTGCTAAAAGCCAACAGTGGGAAGAAGCAAAACACCTTCAATTCTATCGCGGCGATACCCTAGACTCTGAAGGATTCATCCACTGTTCGACACTCCCGCAAGTTACTAGAAGTGCCAACAAATTTTTTGTCGGACAAACAGGATTGCTTTTGCTGTGGATTGACTCTGCCAAAGTGCAAGCAGAAGTTAAGTATGAATCTGCCGCCGGAGATCTTTATCCGCATATTTACGGATCACTGAACGTTGATGCTGTGTTGAAAGTTCTTGAGTTTGAACCGGGTGCAGATGGCAAGTTTGAATTACCGGAAGAATTAAGAGATGTTGTTTGATATTCCAATTTTTTACCATTGTCAATTAACTTTTTAGGGCGGGCTAGAAGCCCACCCCACGGGAAAATTGAATTTTTGAGGGCGGGCATCTTTCCCCTTCTACTTTTGAGGGGAAAATTGAATTTTGAGGGCGGGCTAGATGCCCACCCCACGAGAAAGTTGAATTTTTGAGGGCGGGCTAGAAGCCCACCCCACGGGAAAGTTGAATTTTGTGGAACGGGCATCTTGCCCGTTCTGATTGCTGCAATATATCAATTTAAACTGACTGATTAACCAACTCTGCCGCCAATTTCAGCGCATCTTCGCGAGTCGCAATTCTCCCCTCCACTCGCGCTAATTGAATTTCCATCAACAATTGACCGATGCGCGGACTTCTGGGCAAATTAAAATATTCCATTAAATCATTGCCGCTAACTAATTGTGTGGGATGAGCAATAATATCATCAGCATCCATATAGCGATTAATTAACAGTGAAATCTCATCAACCGCAACTCCCGCCGCCACCGCCAAAACCGTTAAAACTGGAAATACTATTCCCACATCCCGAAACAAAAAATACTGTTCTCGCAAAGACATTTCCGCGATGGGTTTTGCTTGCAATTGTGGCAGGTATTTCAAAAGCTCGATCGCACTTTTAATCTCCGCATTGCTGTACTTCAACCGCAGCAACTGAGTTTCAGCAATTGTCGGGTCGGAATCTGCCAAAATAGCCAGCTTCGCGACAGCCAATAAAGGCGTTTTAATTGTATCTCGAATCTGACGCCCGAATTCCTTCCCTAATTCCGGGTAAATTGCCGCTAATTTGTCAGCAGATGCGTCAATTTTTGTCAAAATATCGAAACGCTCGATCGCACTTTCAAACCAAATCGAAAACAAACCGTCTTCGCAACCGCGACAAATCCAAGGAACACCGTCAGGATTGCTCAACAAATAACCCAATTCTGTCCGCACCCGTTCCACCGCTACCCGACTCAACAGCGGCGCTAATTCCCGAATCGCCGATTGAGTTTCAGGTTCGATCGCAAAACCCAACTGCGCCGCTTGGCGGTAAGCTCTTAATAACCTCAGCGGATCGTCCTCCAAATTTGACCGCGAAACCATCCGCAGCACACCCAACCGCAAATCAGTTTGACCGTCCAAAGGATCGATGATTTCTCCGGTAAAAGGATTGCAGGCGATCGCATTTATCCGAAAATCCCGGCGCCGCAAATCCCCCTCCAGACTCCCCCCTTCCGCTTGCGCCAAATCCACCGTACCGCCCGCAAATACCACCCGCGCAATTTGGCGTTCCGCATCCAACAAAACAAATCCACCTTTCGTGCGATCGGCAATTTTTCGAGCAGTCTTCACGGCCCGTGTTAGCATAACGAAATCCAAATCAAAATAGTGCGATCGGCGGCCCAGCAGCGCATCCCGCACCGCACCCCCCACCAGATAAGCAGGCGGTGTCAGCAGTTCCAAATCAAACGGCCAAGTATCAGGAGATAATGAAGAGGGCAAATTAATCGGCATCGCAACAAAAATCTACTTTCCTTACAAACAATTAAACTCTTGCTACGCTAGATTAACAGAAAGCTCAAATTTCACCAATCTTTTTGAAATGCACAGAGGATATCAAGAATGTGTATTTGTATTAACTGCCACTATGTAGACCGCTGCTTCACCTACCACGCCGTAGAAGAACAGCACGAACAGCTTCACCTCACCGAAACACCCGATTTCGACCCCGTAGAACCCACCATCAACGTTAACATCCGCCCCCGCCAAGACGAAATTGAAATGGAATGGGATGTAGTCGGGTGTCAGAGTTTCAAGCAAGAGACCGGCAAATGGGCAAAATTGCGGCCAGGCGAACTCGTCCCGACTTAAGTCATTAGTTAGTTGACCGTTGGCAGTTGTTAGTCAACAGTCAACAGTCAACAGTCAACAGTCAACAGTTTTTATTCCCAATTACCAATCTAAAATCTAAAATCTAAAATCTAAAATCCAATGTGCTATTGCTTAAACCCAACTTGTCAGAATCCGCAAAACCCAGGGGATGCAGAATTGTGCCAAAGTTGCGGATCAAAATTGTTGTTGACTATTGACGCAGAAACCCCATCAGCATCTCGCTACCGAACCATAAAGCCGATCGGGCAAGGAGGCTTTGGCCGAACATTTCTAGCAGTTGATGAAACCAAACCCCTGATTTTTTCGCAGTGCGTAATCAAGCAATTTTTCCCGCAAAATACCGCAGCCGAAAAAGCCGCTCAACTATTTCACCAAGAAGCAGGCCAGCTACAAACCTTGGGGAAACATCCCCAGATTCCAGAATTAATCGCGCATTTTGAACAAGACGGGAGACAGTATTTAGTACAAGAATTTATAGACGGCAAAAACCTAGCCCGAGAATTAGAACAAAAAGGAGCATTCACAGAAACTCAAATTCGGCAAATTCTCAACGATTTATTGCCAGTGCTCCACTTCGTCCACAAATCCAAAGTTATTCACCGCGATATCAAACCAGAAAATATCATTCGCCGCCGGCTATCTCCAACTCCTTTACCCGCTTTAGAAAATTCCTATCAACCCTCTCCTTTCCAAAAAGATATTGTTTTAGTAGACTTTGGTGCAGCTAAGAAAGTAACAGCAACCGGATTGCCGCAAACAGGTACAATCATCGGCAGTGCTGCTTATACAGCCCCAGAACAATTGATGGGGAAAGCCGTTTTTGCCAGCGATATCTACAGTTTGGGCGTTACCTGCATTCACTTGCTGACAGAAATTCCTCCCTTCGATTTGTTCGACAGTACAGAGGATTCTTGGGCTTGGCGAAATTATTTGAAAACCGCTGTTAGCGACGATTTCGGCCGCATCCTCGACACCATGCTTCAAAGTGCCACCAACCGGCGCTACAGTTCAGCATCAGCAGTCATCCGGCACTTGAACCCCAAACCGGTGTATTTAGACGCACAGCCTGTGCTAGACGCGCCGGAAACGCCCGCAGAACGGGTGCTTACACCCGCGCCCGGTGTGTCGCTTTTCACTCGCCAAGAGCAAGCCGAAATTCAGCAAGCTTTGCAAGAGGCGATCGCCCCGTACAATGTTACAATCCAAGTCAGTCAAGCCAAGCAACAGCTCAATATCGTCATCAACAGAACCGAAGACAACCCCGTTTACTATCCGCACTTATCTCAAATAATTGCCACCAGACTCACCGATTTGCAGTTAAATAAAGTGGCAGCCGTGAAGCTGTTGGGAAGAGTCAACAATTCTCGCCGCCCGGAGTGGAAGCAAGTATTGCAAATCGATCCCAAGATTAAATTGAGAAACAAACTCGTGCGGATGCAACACAATCAATTAGTCAAGAAAATCGCCCCTGTTGCTACCCAAGAATTTTGGCTGCCGAAGTTGAAAACTCAGGATTTTTGGATAGATGCGCTAATGTTTGCCTTAGTTTGGTTTATCTTTGGCTCTCAAATAGTCATTTTTAATTCTTGGTTTGCGCTAATAGTTACGTCTGGTTTTATGGCGGTGAAGCATCAAGTTTCCCAAAACAAAGAATTTGCCAATAAAAATTTATTTGCAAGTTTAGTTGTGCTGTTCTTGATGACTGGGGGCATGGGTAATTCCAGGATTTTAAATACGGGAATATTTGGCATTCTTTTGGGTTGCTTAGTTGTGGCTTTACCGCTGTTTTTTGTTAAGGAAAATTATCAGTAATCGTGAATAGCAATCCCCAAGACGGAACATCAGTTAAAAAATACGGCTTAGCCCTGCACACAGCTAGTCGCGAGCTCGGTTTAGCCATCAGCAATTTTGCCGGGGATTCTCGCTGCCAAACTTGGAATTTGGATCGCGATTTAGCCACTCATTTACATCAGTATTTAGTCGAGTTTCTTGGATCGCAAACTTGGGCGGATTTGGCTTTTATTGCAGTGGCGAAGGGGCCCGGAGGTTTCACGGGGACTCGGATGGGTATGGTGACGGCGCGGACTTTGGCTCAACAGTTGGATATTCCGGTTTTTGCGGTTTCAACTTTGGCGGCTGTGGCTTGGGCGGAACCCCCCCAACCCCCCCTTGCTAAGGGGGGGCTTTTGACTGCTGAACCTTCCCTTGCTAAGGGGGGGCTTTTGACTGCTGAACCTTCCCTTGCTAAGGGGGGGCTTTTGAATACGGAACCCCCCCAACCCCCCCTTGCTAAGGGGGGGCTTTTGAGAGAGGATATGGCATTGCAAATGCCTGCACAGCGGGGACAATTGTTTGGCGCTGTTTATTCAGTTAACAAAGATTGTGGTTTAACTGAGTTGTTTCCTGATACTGTAATGACGGCGGAATCCTGGCAGAAAAAGTTGGAAAGTTGGGAAAATTCTTATCAGTTAATTGAAGTTGGCAGCGAGTTGGGTTCGTCGGTTTCTAGTGTGTTGGAATTGGCTTATTTGGAGTGGAAACAAGGAAGTCGCCCTGATTGGTCGGATGCTTTGCCTTTTTACGGGCAACATCCGGTTAAGGGACACTGAATATTGGGAATAGGGCATTGGGAATAGGGAATTAGGCATTATTTCGTTTCAGTTAAACTCACATCTTGCACCATTCTCAAGAACAGGCAAGATGCCTGTTCCACAAAGAATAGATTTTCTTGTGGAACAGGCATCTTGCCTGTTCCTAAAAGGCTAATTGAGAATGGTGCAAGATATAAGTTAAATCAACTTGTAGAGTGCGTTTTTTTCCGACAATGCCTGATGCCCGATGCCCGTAAATGATTTATATCAATTCCGGTTGCACTCCTTATGATATAGAGGACACGGCAATGCCGTGTCCCTACCGAAAATAATATTGTAGGGACACGGCACTGCCGTGTACTAATTTTGGCTAATAATTCCGATGCTACCGTAAATAATTTATAAGCAATTAAGCAGACTTGATATCGTTGTTTATTTAAGGGCGATACAAACTTCGAGGCAAAAAGTTAATGTTAGGGGGTCTGGGTTTTCGGTTCGCAATCGATCGATCTCAGCTCGATCGCAGCCGCGAGATTCCATAAAATCGAGCATCCAGTTAGTTATTGTCGCGAGATCGATGTATTTTGCTCCGAGACAAACAGGGCAAATTTCTGGGCTGAGGGTACCGGTGCCGCCGCATTCGGGGCAATCCCAGTGGCTGGTTACGGGATCGGGGGTAGTTAGGATGTTGTTCATGCTGGGAAAAAGTACGCGCGGCGTAGCGATCCTGCAGGGAATCGCACTACTCGTTAACTCTAGCAAAAATGCCGATCGCCCTTACTTCTTCCTGCCTTTACACTAAGGGGGCTAGTGATTAAAATTGACAACAATACAAAAGGGGTGGCTATGTTCGATCGCACTCAATGGGTTTTGGCCGGTATGTCGATCGCACTTTCGGTTCAGCTAAGTCAGCCAGTGGCAGCAGCCGTGCCAGTTGGTAAAGTCGTACAAACAGCACAAACTAACAGTAGCGAGGCTGCTGCAAAAGCTTTCAAAGAAGGAGCACAACTCTACCAGCAAGGAACGGTCCAAGTAAAAAGAAGTGCGATCGTCAAATTTGAAGAAGCATTAAAGCTGTATCGAGAAGCGGGCAATCGCAGTGGGGAAGCGAACACCCTCACCTGGCTCGGCGGTATTTACTCTGAATTGGGAGAAAAACAGAAAGCGCTAGAGTATTACAGCCAGTCGCTTCCCCTATTTCGGGCAGTAGGCGATCACCGGGGGGAAGCTGTCACCCTCGACAACATCGGCAGTATCTACTCACAATTGGGAGAACAACAGAAAGCGTTAGAGTATTACAGCCAGTCGCTTCCCCTGAGTCTGGCAGTAGGCGATCGCCCTGGGGAAGCTCGCACCCTCAACAACATCGGCAGTGTCTACTCAGATTTGGGAGAACAACAGAAAGCGCTAGAGTATTACAGCCAGTCGCTTCCCCTATTTCGGGCCGTGGGCGATCGCGGCGGGGAAGCTCGCACCCTCGGCAATATCGGCAAGGTCTACTCAGCCTTGGGAGAAAAACAGAAAGCACTAGAGCATTACAGCCAGTCCCTTCCCCTATTTCGGGCCGTGGGCGATCGCGGCGGGGAAGCTACCACCCTCGGCAATATCGGCAAGGTCTACTCAGATTTGGGAGAAAAACAGAAAGCGCTAGAGTATTACAGCCAGTCGCTTCCCCTGTTTCGGACAGTAGGCGATCGCGGCGGGGAAGCTGGCACCCTCAACAACATCGGCGGTGTCTACTCAGATTTGGGAGAAAAACTCAAAGCGCTAGAGTATTACAGCCAGTCGCTTCCCCTGAGACGGGCAGTAGGCGATCTCCGTGGGGAAGCTGCCACCCTCAACAACATCGGCAGTGTCTACTCAGATTTGGGAGAAAAACTCAAAGCGCTAGAGTATTACAGCCAGTCGCTTCCCCTGAGACGGGCAGTA
>NZ_JAUBTQ010000017.1:3155-3604 GCF_036702515.1 Microcoleus sp. BROC3 | reverse complement strand
GGCGATCGCAATGGGGAAGCTGCCACCCTCAACAACATCGGCAGTGTCTACTCACAATTGGGAGAAAAACAGAAAGCGCTAGAGTATTACAGCCAGTCGCTTCCCCTGTTTCGGGCAACAGGCGATCGCGGCGGGGAAGCTGCCACCCTCAAAAACATCGGCGGTGTCTACTCAGATTTGGGAGAACAACAGAAAGCACTAGAGTATTACAGCCAGTCGCTTCCCCTGTTTCGGGCAACAGGCGATCGCGGCGGGGAAGCTATGACCCTCAACAACATCGGCTTAGTCTACTCACAATTGGGAGAACAACTCAAAGCGCTAGAGTATTACAGCCAGTCGCTTCCCCTGAGTCGGGCAACCGGCGATCGCCGTGGGGAAGCTATGACCCTCAACAACATCGGCTTAGTCTACTCACAATTGGGAGAACAACTCAAAGCGCTAGAGTATTA
>NZ_JAUBTQ010000017.1:0-3055 GCF_036702515.1 Microcoleus sp. BROC3 | reverse complement strand
CAACCAGTCGCTTCCCCTGAGTCGGGCAACAGGCGATCGCGGCGGGGAAGCTGCCACCCTCAACAACATCGGCGGTGTCTACTCAGAATTGGGAGAAAAACAGAAAGCGCTAGAGTATTTGGGCCAGTCGCTTCCCCTGAGACGGGCAACCAGCGATCGCGCTGGGGAAGCTGCCACCCTCAGCAACATCGGCAGTGTCTACTCACAATTGGGAGAAAAACAGAAAGCGCTAGAGTATTACAGCCAGTCGCTTCCCCTGAGACTGGCAGTAGGCGATCGCGGTGGGGAAGCTACCACCCTTTTCCACATAGCTTATGTCAAACGCGACCGAAACAATCTTCCCGAAGCCCTCAATGACATTGAATCCTCTATCAAAATAATCGAAAACCTCCGCACCAAAATAGCCAGCCCAGAACTCCGCAGCTCATACTTTGCGACCGTCCAGGACTACTACGAATTCTACATCGATTTGTTAATGCAACTGCACAAAACTAATCCTAAATCCGGTTATGATACCAAAGCCTTAGAAGCCAGCGAACGTTCGAGGGCCCGCAGCCTCCTCGAACTCCTCTTTGAAAGTAACGCCAACATTCGCGAAGGTATTTCCCCCGAGTTACTGCAACAAGAAAAGAGCCTGCAACAGCAACTCGATGCCATTGAAAAGCAGCGCATCGAAACAATCAGCACCCCCAACCCCAATCAAACTAAAATCTCTGAAATCGACAAACAGCGCCTCGCACTTTTGGAACAATATCAGCAAATTCAAGCCCAGATTCGTACCGCTAGCCCCCGCTACGCTGCCCTCACCCAGCCCCAACCTTTAACACTGCCAGAAATTCAGAAACAGATTCTCGATGAAAACACGATTTTATTGCAGTATTCCCTCGGCAAAGACCGCAGTTATTTGTGGGTTGTGACATCAACGGGACTCACTAGCTATGAATTGCCAAAACAAGCTGACATTGAAACAGCAGCTAAGGAGTTCCTAGAGGCAATAACTAGCCCAATTTACCGAAATATTCCCCAAAAAGTTGCCCAAGCAAGTGCAAATCTGGGTCAAGTGATTTTACAGCCCGCAGCAGCCCAATTAGGCAATAAACGCTTATTAATTGTTCCAGACGGCGTGCTGCACTATACCCCTTTTCAAGCTTTAACTCTTGCCCAAACCCGGGGACAAAATAACAATGTTCCCTTAATTGTCGAACATGAAATTATCACTCTGCCTTCTGCCTCAAGTCTCGCTATTCTCCGGCAAAATTACGGAGACAGAAAACCGCCGGGCCAAACTTTAGCAATTTTAGCAGATCCTGTTTTCAGTCCAGACGATGAAAGAATTAAAGGAAAAATCACCCAAGCAACAACAGAAAAATTAGAAGCAAATAACCTCGGTTTAAATCGCTCGCTTCGTGCTTCTAATCGGCAATGGCCGCCCCAACGCCTACCATTTACCCGCCAAGAAGCCCAAACAATATCCAGCTTATTCCCCTCAGCTTCTAGCCGTCAAATATTTGATTTTGATGCCAGTCGCACTACTGCTACCGATGGAAATTTAGCCAATTATCAAATCGTTCACTTCGCCACCCACGGCATTGCCAACAGCAAAAATCCCGAACTGTCAGGAATTCTGATGTCGATGGTAGATGACAAAGGCAATCTTGTCAATGGTTTCTTGCGACTCACGGATATTTTCAACTTGAAACTGGCGGCAAATTTAGTGGTTTTAAGTGCTTGTCAATCGGGTATGGGACAGAATGTTAAAGGCGAAGGAATGGTGGGATTGACAAGGGGTTTTATGTATGCGGGGGCGCAGCGGGTGGCCGTGAGTTTGTGGAGTGTGGATGATGAAGGAACTGCTGTGTTAATGCAAAAATTTTATCAAAAAATGCTGCAACAAAAGTTAGCGCCGGCGGCAGCTTTGAGGGCGGCGCAGATGGAAATGATGCAGGAGGAAAACTGGCAATCTCCCTATTATTGGGCGGCTTTTACCCTTCAGGGCGAATGGAAATGATATAGCGGACATAATATCACTTCTTCCTGCCTTTACATTAAGCGAGCTAGTGACTAAAATTGACAAAAATACAAAAAGGGTGGTTATGTTCGATCGCACTCAATGGTTTTTAGCTGGTATGTCGATCGCACTTTCGGTTCAGTTAAGTCAGCCAGTGGCAGCAGCCGTGCCCGTTGGCCAAGCCGTACAAACGGCGCAAAATAGCAGTAGTGACGCTGCTCTAAAAGCTTTAAACGAAGGATTACAACTTTACTACCAAGGGACGATAGAATCTTTCAAAGGTGCGCTCGTCAAATATGAACAAGCATTAAACCTGTATCGAGAAGCAGGCGATCGCGCTAAAGAAGCTGTCACTATCAGCAACATCGGTTTAGTTTACTCAGATTTGGGAGAAACACAAACAGCTTTAGGCTATTACAATCAGTCGCTTCTCCTAAGTCGGGCTGTGGGCGATCGCGAGCAAGAAGCCATCACTCTCAACAATATTGGCTTAATTTACTCAAATTTGGGAGAGCCACCAAAAGCTTTAGAATATTACAATCAATCTCTTCCCCTCAGTCGCGCTACTGGTAATCGCTCGCAGGAAGCTGTTACCCTCAGCAATATAGGCTTAGTTTACTCAAATTTGGGAGAGCCACAAAAAGCTTTAGAATATTACAATCAATCTCTTCCCCTCAGTCGGGCGATCGGCAACCCAGGAAGAGAAGCTCTCACCCTTAATAATATTGGAAAAATCTATGAAGATATCGGAGAAAAACAAAAAGCTTTAGACTATTACAATCAATCCCTTCCCTTAAGTCGCGCCGCAGGTAATCGATCGCAAGAAGCTGTCACTCTCAACAAGATTGGCTTGGTTTACTCAGATTTGGGAGAAAAACAGAAAGCTTTAGAATATTTCAGCCAATCCCTTCCCCTGAGTCGGGCCGTCGGCGATCGCTCAAAGGAAGCTATCACCCTCAACAATATTGGGTTAGTTTACTCAGATTTGGGAGAAAAACAGAAAGCTTTAGAATATTTCAGCCAATCCCTTCCCCTGAGTCGGGCCGT